>NVVM01000106.1 GCA_002402225.1 Alphaproteobacteria bacterium | reverse complement strand
GCTGAGCGGGACGCCGGGCAGATGCTGTCCGCCGCTGGTCTGGCTTCCGCCTGCCGCAATGAGCGCATTATTGAACAGATAGTCAAGATTTGATCTGTTTTTCCCGCCGGTACGCACCCGTACGGGCAGACTTTCACTGCCTTCAAGAACGCTGCCGCCAACCTGCCCCTCAAGGGCGTTATTCAACTGTTCGGCAATTTGAGTTAACCTCAGGCCGGCGACTTCTGCTGCATCCTCATCGGGAATGAAATTCAGCTTTGGCTGGCTTAGGGAAATTTTTGCTCTAGTATAGGTGACATTTTTGGTCTGGGCCAGAAGGCGGCGAATTTCTTCGCCTTTTTCTGACAGGATATTTAAATCCTGACCATAAATATAGATTTCCAAGGGGGCCTCGAAAGGGGGGCCTTGCTCAAAGGGGATCGCCAAAATCATCGCCCCTGGCAAGCCTGCCATCAGATCATGTTGCAGGCGGGGCAGGATTGTCGCGGTTGCCTGATCGGATATGGTTTTGACAAAGCCGCCGGCAAAATTATTCTGACCGGCCTGATTAAGGAAAGTATTGTAAAATACCGCCGGCGGCGTTTCGGCTATGAACCAATAGTCATGGGTTATTTCCGGATATTTTGCCATTATTTCTCGGGCCTTACCCACTTGCCGCATGGTTTCTTCAATGCTGCTATGGGAGGGCAGTGTCATTTGCAGCTGAAATTGATCACGGTCTACGGGCGGGAAGAATTGCTGAATCATGGTTGTACTGACAGCAAAACCCATCAAGGGCAGACTAATGGATAATAACAGAGCTTTTTTGGGGTGATCCATGCACCAGCGTAATCCCGAACGATATTTCTCCCGAAGGGGAATATTGGTATAGCCTCTTTGTAAAATGTCGGGTAGAATGCCGGTTTTCTCCTGCATTAACTCATTCCTGTCAAAATAACCCGCCAGAGCCGGAATGATGGTCATGGATAAAAAGAGCGAAGCAAATAAAGATATAATCACGGCAAGGCCCATTGTGCCAATGAATTCACCTGTGGGGCCGGGGGACAGCACAATGGGCATGAAAGTCAATGAGGTTGTCACGGTAGAGGCGAGCAAGGGAATATATAAATGTTTGACCATTTTGGATATGGATGTTTCGATATCAATGCCCTCACTGCGGGATTTGCGGTATTCATCAACGGCGACAATGGCGTTATCAATCAACAGGCCAAGCGCAATGATCAATCCGGTGATCGACATTTGATTTAGCGGGATGTCCATAAAATTAAATGTCGTCATGACAATCAATATCGTCAGCGGCAGGGCGGTTGCCACCAATAGAGCCGATCGCCACCCCATCATGAAAATCATGATAATGACGATAATAGTTGCCCCCAGTAAAATGTTGCCAATGAGGGTTGACAGGCGATTGGTTGAATAGACGTCTTGATTGAAAATGACTTCAGCCTTGATACCTGCCGGTAAGCCCTTCTTGAATTTATCGACTTCGGCCTGAAGTCTGGCCACCCATTGATCGACCCGAATATTGTCTTTGACCTTTGCCCCCACGACAATGCCGCGTTTTCCATTAAGTATGGCCGCGCTCTGGACTGGTTCCCGAAAGCCCTTCATGACGGTGGCAATATCACCCACTTTCAGGAATTGTCCGTTTTCGACCTGTTTTAACGGGATGTTGCGAATGCGGTCTTCAGATTTAAGTTCACCACCCACTTCCAAAATTAAATCATGCCGCCCATTACGTAATTGGCCGGCAGAAGCTTTTGAATCCGTTAAGGCGATAGCMTCCGAGACATCTTTAATGGTCAGCCCAACAGAGGAAAGGGCGTCAGGATTGACAGTGACAATAAGTTCTTCATCTGGTTCGCCGAAAATATCTGTTTCTTCGGTGCCGGATAATGGTGTGAAGAGGCGTTCCAGATCTTTGGCAAAGCGGCCCAGAATATCAAGCTGTGGCTTAGAAGATATCCCGTCCGGCATATCCCATGTCAGGGCAACCATAAAGGTAAAAACGGCAGATTTTCGATCAAGGATATAGGGTGTTAAGGCACCCTCCGGCAGGTCTCTTTCCGTATCTTTTAATTTGTCGCGCACTTTTGACCAGACGCCGGCCAGTTCATCAATCTTAACAGAATCATCTATTTCGATGGCAACGGTAGACATGCCTGTGCGGGACGTACTGATCAATTGGTTGATCTCGTCTATTTCGCTTAAGGCGGCTTCTATTTTCTCTGTGATAAGGGCCTCTACCCGTTCTGCGCTCGCGCCGGGGAAGGGGGTATTGGCCGAATCAAACCGGTGCGAGAGACTAGGGTCTTCCTGCCGGGGCAGGGATGAAATTGCCGAAAATCCCGCTACCAATATAAGGCCAATGGTGAGGGTCGTCAGGCGGCGATTGCGGAAAAAAAGATTGCTCCACATATCATTCGCTCTCGCTTGCACGAACCAGTTGACCGGGCACCAGACGGTGAATGCCCGTCGTGACGACGCGATGACCAYCTTGTAATGTTCCCCGGACAAAAACGCGGTCAGAATCCGTGTAGAGCAGCTGTAATTCCTGCCGGGACAGGAGGTTATATTCTGATGACCCCTTATAGGGGGTCAGGGTATAGACGCTCCATAAACCCCGGCGACTCTCCGCGAGCGCGCCGCTGGGCAACCAGAATCCGGCTTGTTGAATATTAGTCTTGATCGCCAGCTGGGCCAGTCCGCCAGCCCTGATATTCTGTGTGTCACTGGTCACATCGAATATTGCGGTGACGGTGCGCGTYGATTGATCTACTCTATCAATGATCGCGCGCAGGGTGGTTTCGATCTGCTGACTTTGATCGTTAAAAATATATGTTTCCTTGAGCCGCAAGGCGGCAACGGCAGATTGGGGAAAACCGACTTGAATTTCAAGTTTTTGATTTTCGATCAGACGGATGACGGGCGTACCAGCGGCAAGCGCCGTTCCTTCATCTTGATAACGACGGATCACACTACCGTTAAACTGGGCGGTTAATGTGGCTAAATCACGGTTGATCTCAAGGCTTCTCAAAGCAGCGCGGGATTGTGCCACGGCAGCTTCATTGGCAAGTATGCGGGCTTTCAGGGCAATGAGATCAAATTTCACTTCATCATATTTCTGTCTGGAAATATGTTTTTTGTCCACAAGCACGCTGTAACGGTCATAGGCGGCCTGCGCGCGATCAAGCAGGGCTTTCGTTTCCTGATTTAAGGCGAGAGCCTGCGCCAGAGCGGCGTTCAGCTCCTGTTTTCGGGCCTCCAGCCGGCGCATATCAAGCCGTGCCAGAATATCGCCTTTTTTAACGTTGTCCCCGTCATTGACCAGAACTTCTGCCAATAGTCCGGCGGTGTCAAACCCATGGTCGCTTTCCCGTCCCGCGACGATATTTCCGGCATATTTCTGTTTTACCTGATAAGTTTCTTCGGCCTTAATGACCATTGTTTGAACGCTAAGTGCGTGGGATAATATCTCCTGATCTTGATCCAAACTGGCAAATACAGTTGTTCTGGCAAAGAAAATCCCCCCCAGAACTATCGCGGCAAACAGGGCGATAAGGGTGATTTTAAATTGTTTGCGGCGATAAAATACAGATGAAGACGCCGCGCTGTTTCGGGCGGCATCTTTTGTCGTACCAGATAGGTCAGTCATTATAATTTCGCCATAAGATCATTGAGTATATTTAAAAATTTCCGCAAATGTTTACGATGACAACATATCATATATATATGCGCCGTCAACATTAATCGGATTGGATGAAAATACGGGAAGAACCATGAGTCTCAATATTTTGACAATATGACAGGAAAGAAATAATATAAAGCTGTTATGCGCGATGCGTTAACTGGCCCTTAAGTTAATCTATAGAGTATTTTTTTRWGWWKWAWWKSMKGKYTKYRATYWTWWWCARWTWTTTTTGGGTGGGAACTTCCTTGTGTATCGTATTTGTTTTTATTCCGGCGTCTTTTTTTAAGTCCCCGGCACCGATGAGGCGCTGTCTGGTTATTTGGTTTGATTTGGTATTTTATCTGTTGGATAAAATAAACCATATCAAGATAGAAGAGCGGGGCATTGAAAACCTCCCTAAAGACAAAGGTTTTATACTATGTTATAAGCATATGAGTAATCTTGATGCTTTATTGGCCTATTCCCGAATGCCGAATCTTACGGCACTTGCTAAAATAGAATTATTCAGGGTATTCGGCATAAAGCAGGTTTTGACCAAAATGGAAGTCATCCCCATTGATCGGGGAAAGGGTAAAGCCAAAGACAAAACACCGGAAATTGCCAATATATTAATAGAGCAGAAAATACCGCTGTTGTTGTTTGTTGAAGGCACGCGCACGCGTGTCGGCCAACGTAAAAAATTGAAATCCGGCGCATATTATATGCAAAAAGATGTTGATCTTCCGGTGATCTGCGTATCGACCAACGCGGGCGCGCATTGGGTGAAGGGCAGCCCCTTTAACAAGCCCGGTACCATCGTCGTGCAATATCACCCTGCCATAGAGCGCGGGCTGGATAAGGATGAATTTATGGCGCGGGTCAAAGAAAATGTCGTCATCCATAGCGAAAAGCTGATGGGCGTTGAAGGCACAGACGAATAGGCCCAGATTTATAAATCTGGGCCCATCACTATAATGACTTAATCCATATGAAGGATCACGCCGATCCGCAATACTTCTGTGCTGGGATCGAAGAAGAGATCATCCGCGCCGCGCCGCCAGTTGATTTTTGAATGGGCGGTTCTGACATATTCAATGCGCAGGGCAATATCTTCCATAATACCAATTTCAAAACCCGCGCCGTAACGGTATCCCCCGGCTCCCTTGGAAAAGTCACCGGCAGAATCGCTCATGCTGAATTTGGTTGAGGTATAGCCGCCAAGGCCATAAATGAGAATATTATCGGATACCGTAAAGCCAAGGCGTGTATTAATATCAAAGGCAAAGCCTGTTTTGATGGTCACATTGTCCGTCCCAAATTCGGCAGGAACAGTTTCACCGTTAACAACACGTTCCGGTATCACCGTATTGACGATAGCGGTACTACTGCCGCCCGGCATGCCGAGCGCGCCTTCGATGCTGACATACATCGGGCCCCAGATATTGGTGCCGATACCGCCGTAAAGGGTGCCGCCGTATCCCGTGCCCTTTGCGCCGTCACCGATGCCTGTGATGAAATTATTCGCTGCTGCATCCGGCTCCAGATCCACATAAGTATTTTTTGACGTCACTCTGGAATAGTTGGCGTACAAACCAAGATAAAGCCCTTCGAATGGGTTGCCATCAACGCCGGCCTGTGCTTGAGATGTCGTTAAACTGGTCGCGCCCAAAGTTGCGAAGGTCAGGGCGGCCGCGCTGACGAGTGCTGTTTTAAATCGGTAGGACATTAAATGTACATTTCCCTTTAATTGAATATTATTTCGTTATTTTAATCGTGATATGACCAATATATTTAAGCAATATATTTAAGCAATATATCTAATCAACCTATGTCATTTTTGTGACCATATTACATATTTTTCCGGATCAGGAAACAAGAAGTTTACGCTTTGCCTGACTCTTTGTCTAACTCTGGGCTTGACTCTGGCACCAATTCCCCATATTTTCCCCACAAATATCAAGGATATGCAAAAGAATGCGTCCAAGGATGTACACCAGTCAGCGAAGATTCGCCCACTGGTGCTTTTTTGTTATGTGATTTTTGCAACGGAAGAATTAATAATGTTTGACAGTTTAAGCGATAAGCTTGGCGGAATATTTGATAAGCTGAAAAGACGCGGCGCTTTGAAAGAGGCGGACGTCAGGGACGCTATGCGGGAGGTGCGAATTGCGCTTTTGGAGGCGGATGTTGCCTTGCCGGTTGTCAAGGATTTCATAGCCGGCGTCACAGAGCGCGCTGTCGGACAAGAGGTTATGAAGTCCGTCTCGCCGGGTCAAATGGTCGTTAAAATTGTCAATGATCATCTGACGGAAATGCTCGGCAGTGATACAAACGGCATCAGCCTTCTGGCGGTGGCACCTGTGCCGATCCTGATGGTGGGGCTTCAAGGGTCTGGTAAGACGACCTCTGCGGCAAAAATCGCCAAACGCCTGAAAGAAAAAGAAAATAAAAAGGTCATGATGGCGTCACTGGACATATATCGTCCGGCGGCCATGGAACAGCTTAAGATTCTGGGTGAGCAGATAGGCGTGCCCACATTACCGATCATTGACGGCCAGCTGCCGGTGGATATTGCCAAGCGGGCGATGACGGCGGCCAGGCTTCAGGGCATGGATGTTATCCTATTGGATACGGCGGGTCGTTTGCATATTGATCAGGCATTGATG
>NVVM01000105.1 GCA_002402225.1 Alphaproteobacteria bacterium | reverse complement strand
TCCCGCTTGGTCGCTAAGTCGCTGCGCTCCTGTTTTTCTGGATTACGCTCAAGCGCCGCTAAAGGCTGCGCTCCCGCTTGGTCGCTAAGTCGCTGCGCTCCTGTTTTCGCCTTTTCTTCAGCCTTGTGTCATGGGCGGGGAATAGATATAATCTATTCATTTCCCCTTATTAACAGGTGCTGTCTATGCTTGAATTTTATCAATTAAAATATTTTCTKGCCGTKGTGGARACSGGCAGTTTYACCAARGCSGCMGMGCGGGTTTATGTGACCCAGCCGACGTTATCTGCCGGCATCAAAAAGCTTGAGACGAGCCTTGGCACCCGGCTTTTTGATCGATCGGCAAAGCGGGTTTTCCTGACCGAGAAYGGCACRMGWTTYGTSGARMGGGCCAARRSSGTYTTGCATCAGCTCAATCTGGCCGAAGCCGCCATGAAAACGGATGATAGCCCGAAATTACTCAGGCTCGGCATATTGATGACCATTCCGTCCCAGACTATTCGCCGGATTTTGCAGCCTTTTCAGCGTCAGGAAGCCGGATTGATCACGGAATTATTCGAAGGCACTGAACAGGAAATCCAGAACCGCATGGATGAGGGGCGCATTGATCTGGCCCTGACCATCATAAGGCCCGGCAATAGAACTAATAACTCAGGCAATAGAACCAATAACAAGGGCCGCAAACCGGGCGAAAAGAACATCGCCATCCCCCTGTACCGCGAACCTTACGCCTTGGCCATCGCCAGCCACCACCCACTGGCCCGTAAAAAAACCATCAAACCAATCGATCTTGCCAATGAGCCGGCCATTGTGCGCAGCCGCTGTGAATTGTTAAGCGAGACCAGCCGTTTTTTCACCGATCATAATGTACGGCCAAGATTGGTTTATCAAACCGCGCAGGACGAACGGGCCTTGACCATGGTCGCGGCGGGCGTTGGCTTTACCACCATGCCGGCCCATTACCATGCCGAAGGGATTAGCCGCCGCCCCATGGAAGGTTATGATTTCGACCGCGAGATTGGTTTTATCCACAGCAGCCATCAGCAAAGCCCCGAAAAATCCGACCTCATAAACCGCCTGATCACCATGACCCAAAACAGCATCCCCGACCTGACCTACCAAAAACCCGGCAGTTGATCCGTCAGCATGGCTTTTCTTAATTCAGATGTTTCTTGAGGAATTTATCCACTTCTTTCAGAAAAACAAGCTTGCTTTTTTCAAGCTCCAGAAAATGATTTTCGCCCTCCAGTTTGATAAATTTAATATCTTTTCCGGCTTTTTTCATTTTTTTGTAAAAAATGGGCCCTTGTTTGAATGGCACCCGCACATCCAGCGTGCCGTGCATCAACAGAACGGGGGCCTTTATTTTATCAATATTATGGGCGGGAGAAATATCGGTCAAACTGTGGTTCTGATTTTTTATATATTTCATGGATGTCTCAAAACCAAGAAATTTATTTTCTTCTCTGATAAACAAACGCATATCACCAATGCCGGCAAATGAGATCGCGCATTTATACAAATCAGGCTCGCGGGCAATGCCGTTCAGGGCGGAATAGCCGCCGTAACTGGCGCCCATAATACAAATTTTATCAGGGTCACTATAGCCTTTTTCAACCATCCATCTGGTGCCGTCTGTAATATCATCCTGCATGGCCCTGCCCCATTGCTGAATGCCCAAATCGCGGAATTTCCGGCCATAGCCAGATGATCCGCGATAATTCATTTGCAGCACCGCATAGCCCCGGCTGGTCAGGAATTGTACCCATTGGTCAAAACCTCTAACATCGCGCGCAATTGGCCCGCCGTGAGGCAGAATGATCGTTGGCAGATTTTTGGCCTCCCGATCCAGCGGCAATGACAGGTAGGACGGGATTTCCAGACCGTCCCGGGCTTTGTATGACACCGGCACCATGTCGGACAGATCATTCAGGTCAATACCACCGAACAGCTCGGAAATCACCATCATCTGTTTGGTTTTAATATCAAAAAACATTAATTCCCCGGCGAATTGCGGGCCAGAAACCTTTATTATAAATCGGGTTTTATCTCTGTTATAGGATTCTATGGAATTATTGGTATCGGGAAATTGTTTGTCCAAAAACCGTTGAATGGATCGCAGGCGCTTATTGACATAATGGGTTTTTTGCTCATGTTCCGTATAATAATATCCGTCAATCTTACCCGTATACCGATCGAATTTTATGCCCGTAACAGGGATATTCTCTTTTCCAAAGAGCTGCTCACCAAAAGCCTGTTTTGCCAAATCATACTTATAAAAAGCATAATGCGCGCCGCCTACGGCCGAGCCCACATAAATTATATTTTCATCAGGGGAAAAACCTTCAACATCATATTCTATAGTCCCTGTGACGCTATCGAAACGGGCCATTGTTTTCCAGCCGCCGCCGCCCTTGCCGCGCATCACAACTTTCATTGACGTGCCAACAATACCATAGCCAAGACGGACGTTGCCATCAATGTCGGCATACCAGTCATTAATGTTTTTTTGCCCCCGCGCGACCTTTTTTCTTTTGCCGCTATTAACGTTAACCTTATATACGGATGCGGCTATGACATCGTTTTTTCTTCTAAGTGCATTTTCAAGTTCCCTGACCTGAACCAGAATGTTATCAGCATCATTTGGTAAAATTGACTTTATATTCCACAGGGTTGCCTGCGCGGCACGGCCGCCGTTTCCTTTGGCCAGATTAATTATGTTTTTGCCGTCTTTACCAACAGCCAGCAGCCGCCATTCACGATATGCCGCGCCGCGATGAGTCCTGTTATAATAAACCGATACCGCCAGCCGGTCATCATTAAGCCACATGTAGCTGCCGACGGTTGCTTCGGCAGGATTAAAAACACTGGTTGTTTTTTTAATGTCCGGATCAATGCTTTCTATGACCAGATATTTACGCCCTTTGACCGGACGCAAGGAAGCAATATAATTACCGTCAGGCGACATTTCCACATTTGTAAAGCTTGCTATTTTAGCCAGCACCTCGGCGGGAATTTCCTTTGCCGACAAATTTGTCGCAGAAAATACAATGATCATTGCCAGTCCCGCCATAATGATGGCAGGTATTTTTTTGATATTACACATAATATCCCCTCTTTTATTTTTTTGATCAATTGCCCCTACGCAATTGATATAATATTTGTGCCAGGTCAGAAATATCACTTCTTTCTCCCGCCAATTGTATAATTACGGATTCATTTAAAATTGTATAATTACGGATTCATTTAAATATGTCCATAATTATTTAATCTTGCATATACCCTGCCTATGCTTTATCAGCTTGCGGTGGTTAAAGGGCCTGCGTTCTATTGGGAAACGGGTTTATACGATAAATTATTTTCAAAAAAATCTCAGGGTAAATAAAATGAGTGAACCAGTGAAACCTGCGGCACGTCATTATATGTCAAAATGGCGGGAAGAATTTGGTCTGACGTCTTTTGGCCGTTTCAGGATCGAGAGCTTTTCGGGCCTGACCGTGGCTTTGGCGCTTGTGCCGGAGGCGGTGGCCTTTGCCTTTGTGGCTCAGGTTAATCCGCTTGTCGGGCTTTATGCGGCCTTCATTGTTGGTCTGATCACCGCGTTATTTGGCGGGCGGCCCGGCATGATTTCCGGCGCGACCGGCGCGTTGGCGGTGGTGATGGTCAGCCTTGTGGTTAATCACGGCGTGGAATATCTGTTTGGCACTGTGGTGCTTATGGGTATCATTCAAATCATTGCCGGCATTACCCATCTGGGCAAGTTTATTCGTATGGTGCCCCATCCTGTCATGCTCGGCTTTGTCAATGGTCTGGCCATCGTGATTTTCCTGGCCCAGCTGGGACAATTCAAGGACAGCAGCGGCGCGTGGCTCGTCGGCATGTCATTATATCTGATGCTTGGGCTGGTCTTTTTGACCATGGCGGTGATCTATATTATGCCAAAAATTACCAAGGTGATCCCCAGCCCACTGGCGGCAATCCTTGTGGTGACATTTTTGGTGATCGGCCTGAATCTGGATAGCCCGCGCGTGGGAGATTTAGCCTCCATCGCCGGTGGGCTACCACAGTTTCATATCCCGGACATGCCCTTCACATGGGAAAGCCTGATGATCATATTACCCTATGCCATCATTCTGTCTGCCATTGGGTTKATTGAATCTTTATTGACGTTGAATCTGGTCTGCGAAATGACCGATACCCACGGCGGGGCGAGCCGTGAATGTACGGCGCAAGGCGCGGCCAATCTGGTCACAGGCTTCTTTGGCGGCATGGGCGGCTGCGCCATGATTGGCCAGAGCATGATCAATGTCAAATCGGGCGGGCGGACAAGGCTTAGCGGGATTGTTGCTGCCTTAAGTCTGCTGGCCTTTATCCTCTTTGCATCCGATCTGATTGAACAAATACCCCTGGCCGCCCTGATCGGGGTGATGTTCATGGTGGTGATTGGCACCTTCGCCTGGAACAGCTTTAAACTTATGGGTAAAATTCCGCGCCATGATATTTTCGTTATCATTTTTGTAACCGGCATTACGGTGGCTTTTGATCTGGCGGTAGCCGTGGTCGCGGGCGTGATCATCTCGGCTCTGGTTTTCGCGTGGGAAACTGCACGGCGTACCCATGCCACCAAAAGCATTGATGAGAATGGCACTAAAATATACAAGCTTTCCGGGCCGCTGTTCTTTGGTTCCGTGGCGAGCTTTTCCGAATTATTTGATCCAAAGAATGACCCCGACGACGTGATTGTTGATTTTATTGATTCTCGCGTGTTGGRTCATTCCGGCCTGCAGGCTATTGATGCGTTGGCGGCAAAATATGAGGCGGCGGGCAAAAAGCTCCACCTGCGCCATCTTAGCGCCGATTGCCGCCGCCTGTTAAACAAGGCCCGCAAGATTGTCGAAGTCTCTGTTCTGACAGATCCGGCCTACGGCGTGGCGGTGGATTATGACGACAATTATGTGATTATGAATACCGCCCAAAAGGCCGCGTCCGAAGAAAAATAAAACCCGCTACATTCGTCATTCCCACGCAAGGGGAAATCTACTAAGATACCGGCAGTTGAATGGTTAAGAGACAGGACGAATGACACAGCTTGAAAATCTTAAAGACGATATTCTGAACGGCCAGAGGCGGGCCCTGGCCAAGGCGATCACTTTGGTTGAGAGCAGCCGCGCGGATCATCAGGCCGATGCGCAAGAGCTTTTGGCCCTGCTGTTGCCCCATACGGGGAAATCGATCCGCCTTGGCTTTACCGGAACGCCGGGGGTTGGAAAATCCACTTTMATSGRRRYSWTTGGCCTGCAATTAACGGCCTTGGGACATCGGGTGGCGGTCTTGGCCATTGATCCGTCCTCCACCCGCACGGGCGGCTCCATATTGGGCGACAAAACCCGCATGGAGCTATTGTCCAAAGACAAAAATGCCTTCATCCGGCCCACGCCTTCTGGCGGGACGCTTGGCGGGGTGGCGCGGCGCACGCGGGAGGCTATGCTGCTGTGCGAGGCAGCGGGTTATGATGTGGTGCTCATTGAGACTGTGGGCGTCGGCCAATCCGAGATTGCCGTGGCAGATATGGTTGATATGTTCCTGCTGATGTTATCACCGGGCGGCGGCGATGACCTTCAGGGGATCAAGCGCGGCATTATGGAGCTTGCCGATCTGGTGATCATTAACAAGGCGGACGGGGACTTTAAAAAAGCCGCCATGCGCGCCGCAGGGGATTATAAATCGGCTCTTCATCTGATGCGGCCCAAACATGCCGGCTGGACAGCAGATGTGCTCCTGGCTTCGGCGCTTAAAATGCGGGGCCTCACGGAAATCTGGGAGAAAATACAAGATTTCGAAAAAGCCATGAAGGACAGCGGCCAATTAGACGACATGCGGGCGCAACAGGCAAAAGCCTGGATGTGGTCCGAAATTCATGATCAATTGTCCGACGCCTTTAAAGCCAGCCATTCGTCAAAAGTCAAGGCTATGGAACAACAGGTATTGGCCGGAAAAATCCCGCCCACAGCAGCCGCGCGCCGCCTCCTGAAAGATTTCCTGAATTAAATCCCGCAAGTGATCCATTCCCCGCCCAATAACACCCGGTTGAGGAGATTGCGGATTATAACAGCAGTGGCACGCTCTTGCGCCGCTACGGCAATAGCACCGACCTCACCGGCAACCCGTTCCGATACAGGATTATGGTGACAGTTGTGGATTATGGTGGGGTTATGGTGACAGTTTACTTTTATCGTCTTATTTGATACGATTTCTGCTATGGCTACAATCAATCGTCTCTGACCCCATTGATTCTAACCCTGCCTATATCGCTTCTAGTCAATGAACTCCCCTATCACCATAAAGACCCGTTCGACCGTATCATCATCGCCACGGCAAAAATTAATGATATGG
>NVVM01000104.1 GCA_002402225.1 Alphaproteobacteria bacterium | reverse complement strand
TAACGCCTGGAAGGCCGCACGCGACGTCAGCGTATTCGCGGGCTATTTTGATGCCAAGCGCATTTCCGTGAGCGCCTTGTTAAAGCCGTCATAGTTACAGGTAATGGTGCCGGCCCCGATATTTGCGCCTGCGCCAATGATCGCATCGCCGATATAGCTCAAATGGCTGATTTTTGCGCCCTCTTCGATAATTGATTTTTTAACTTCGACAAAATTACCGATTTTTGCCCCCGCCCCCACGTCCGCCTTTGGCCGCAGCCGCGCGTAAGGGCCAACAGCCGCGCCGCGCCGTATGGTGGCCGCCTCAAAATGGCAAAAAGCTTTTATGACCGCGCCTTCTTCTATGGTGACGCCCGGCGCAAAGAATACATTGGGTTCAATAACCACATCCGCACCGATGATGGTGTCATAGCTGAAATAAACCGTTTCAGGATCAAGAAGCGTGACCCCCGCATCCATAAACTCCTGCCGTTTATTATTCTGAAAAATTCTCTCGGCCTCGGCCAGTTCACTGCGCGAATTAATCCCGATGACTTCTGTTTCCGTGGCAACCGTGACCGCGCAGCCATAGCCCTTGTCCCTTGCAATCGCCACCACATCCGTCAGATAAAATTCACCGGCCGCATTATTATCGTCAAGACTGTCCAGCAGATCAAACATTCTGGCCCCATCCATGGCCATAATACCAGAATTACACAACCGGATCGCGCGTTGCTCCGGACTTGCATCTTTATGCTCTATAATTGATAATAATTCGCCCTTGTCATTCACGACAAGCCGGCCATAAGCCTTGCTGTCTTTTGGCTCGAAACCAAGCACCACGACAGCCGGGTCAAGCTCGCTGCGGCGCTTAGTGAGCAGTTCCTGCAGGGTCGCGGCAGATAACAAGGGCACGTCGCCATATAAAATCAGCACATCACCTGAAAAACCCTGCAATTGATCACGGGTCACCTGCACCGCATGCCCTGTGCCAAACTGCGGTTCCTGAACCACTATTTCCGCCTGATCCCCAACCGATTTTTCAACCTGTTCTTTACCGGCCCCAACCACAATGATTTTTCGTACCGGATTTAACGCCCCTAATGTATCCATCAAATGATGCAACATGGGCCGTCCACCAAGTGGGTGTAAGACTTTATGTAAAGATGACCTCATACGGGTGCCTTTACCCGCCGCGAGAATGATAACAGCTAAATCAGATTGAATCATAGTAATATTTTCTTTTCCCATTTATAACGCGTTATATAATTCTAATACTAATTTTTCCATCAAGGTGCCATAAGAATACTAATATTTTTATAACAACCACCGGTTAATCCATAATCAATAAATAATGACTGAGTAATTAAAAGACCATGACTAATTTTAAGGGCAATATTATGGCCATCAAACCCAGCGGGGTAATCTTCGATCTTGACGGCACGCTAGTCGATAGCGCCCGTGATTTATCCGCAGCCTTAAATCATGTTTTAAAGCAGGCCAGCAGACCTGAGATTGCTCTTTCTGAAGTTCGCCATATGGTCGGTGACGGTGCCAGAGCTCTCATCATCAAAGGTTTTTCAGAAACCGGCCATTTGCCGGAAGCAACCGAAATAGACATCATTCAGGATGAATTCCTGAACTATTATTCTGACCATATTACAGATCAAACCATCATATTTCCCGGCGCGCTGCGCGTCATTGAAACACTGGCAAACATGAAAATCCCCCTCGGTTTATGCACCAATAAAGCCATCAAGTTGACCAAGAAAATAATGGCTGAATTTGACCTGACTGATTATTTTTCTACCATCGTTGGCGGTGACAGCTTTGACTATCGAAAACCTGATCCGCGCCATTTGATATCTACGCTTGAGATTATGAAAGCTGACCCTCAAAGAGCAGTTATGGTTGGCGATAGCCGCAATGATATCATGGCAGCCCAAAGAGCYGGAATCCACGTCATCGGCGTATCCTTTGGCTATAGCAAAACGCCAATTGCCGAGCTTAACCCAGACATGGTCATCGACCATTATGATGATTTCTTAAATTCACTGGGGCGTTTATCAGAATCTTTTTAGCTCTGACGGACAAATAAACGACGAAAAAATTTCCGTAACAAATGTGTAAAGAGCATCATGGGCGGCATCCGCAACCAGTGCGAGCGGATATAAAGGCCATTAGTGGACAGGAAATCAGTCCATTTTGATCGCTTGACGCCGTCAGAAACCCCAAAAGGAACCATAGTCCGGAGAATCATAAGATCCATAAGCTTTAGAACGATCCATCCCGGTGCATTTCCTTTTGCCCGCGCCATCACATCATCCGGAATGGGTGTATTCAGAAAATATACGCAATAGCGCAAGCAATAAAATACAGGTCTGCCGAGATTCAATGTCTCTGCCCGATCCATAAAATTTGTCCAGAACGCGGGCTTCCCGGCGAACTCCCCGATCATGTCATGCTGTTCCAGAAGGTTACGTAAACTTGATTTCAAGCTGCCATCCACAAATTGATGGACGATGCTATGGATAAGCATATCTTCCGCGCAAAGCGTATGAAATTGATCGTTCAGTTCCTGCGACGAATTGATCATAACGTCAATTTTGGGGGAAAGCTTATTAGTGACTTGCAAAATTGTATGATGAACATCGACTTCCACCAGCCTGCTCGGATGAACAAGAGGCGGCAATTCATGAGCCCACTCCCGATAATATTGTTGATCATAATCATCCAGTGTTTGACTGCCGTAACCCGCCATAAACAGATGGTTTTCAACAATATCCAGATGTTTTTTCGCCACAAGAATATCTAAATCAACGCTATCTCTGCCGTTCGCACATCTCAGGTTTCTGGCGATATAGGCCGCCCCCTTGACCAGAATGACTTTTTCCTTGAAATCATATAAAGCCCGCCCTACCCGGTTCATCTCCCACATGATCTTCCGCTGCCTTGACGCGGTATCTATTTTGGCATTCGTGAGTATTTGTTGAACCTTGTCTGGTAATTCTGGCCATAATCCGAGAGTTTCTGCATCATGAGCCAAACGGGCGCGCAATTTTAATATATGGGCATCAAACAAAACCTGGTTCCAGCCCTGCGTGTCAAGTTTCCCCATGAGCTGCGGCTTTCTTAAAACCTGCAATAATAAATTCTGATCCCCATCCAGATTTTTTTTAGGTCGAATTTCCTTGCTCATTCAACATTCTCGTCAATAATTTTATTCACAAGACGGATGGCTTCTTCCAAGGAAGAATAGGTGATTTCAAAAGACACGCATTCTTTGGCTATTTTGGCAAGAGCGCGAAAAGCGGGCGCGCCAATATCCCCATAATTGGCCGAAGATCGTACCAATCTGAAAAACGCCATTGTTTCGGTCAGCGGCTTTATATCTGATTTTGCATTTGGGCTGTATATGGGATGGATAACAACGCGCGGCTTCACAGGTTCATGCATTTYCTCAAGGCTTGAAACTGGTGGACGCAGGTAACAGATCGTGCCCTTCGGCGTGCCTTCAAATTCGCGGCTGAAAGGCTCGTCATTGCCAAGCCAGTCCTTCATCACAGCAATAGACTCATTCTTCAAAGATACCGGGCGCGGATATGGGTACAATTCGCCCGTTTGCGCATTCAGCATCCCAAATTCATCGGAAAAAAACCGCCAGCCATCATAGGCAAGCCCCGCAGACAGCGTGCTTTTMCCACTGCCGGAAATAGCCGGAATAATCACCCCAATACTATTTTTCTCCACCACACCAGAATGAAATAAAACATGCGTTTTACAACCAAAGGCAACCTGCCAATTCATCCCCATCTCAACAGATAATAACCCCATGGACTGAGGAAGCGGCACAAAATCGTCATTCATCAATGTATTTATGGTCACTTGAGGGCGCAAATACCGCCGATAGAGGTTTTTGGCATGGACATTTAAATAATAATCGATAATCTGCGATCCGTCATATAAGGGATAATCTTTATATATATGTAAAAAATCATCCCGGACCGAGGGGAATTTTATGGATATGCGAGTCATTATCGGCCCGACCCCCATAAGCAGTCCCGGGCCCGCCAACTGCCGTTTTGCATTCCGCAGGTTATGAGCCATCAAACATTCTCATCATGTGATTTGACAGGTTCTATTAAACCCATTTTATCAAACTCTGCAACGGTTTGCAGTATCTGCTGTTTCAGGTCATCCTCAATGGGACGTTCCAGAATTAATTCCAATGCCGCCAGAATTTCTGGCAAGCTGCATGGCTTATCCTCAATAATATCAAAAATCTCGCGGGCGAAATCATTCAGGGCCTGAGAATGTCCAGACCTAGTATCATAAATGATATGAGCATCATCCATATGCTCCCATAAAAAACCGGCTGCATTCGTTATTTTGAATACAGCCGTGCTTAATAAATTAAATGTACCATTTGCTTCGTGCAAGATCCCAATACCCCTACCTGTATATGGTCATAATGGCTTAAAAAACCGGGGCAATACTAGTTCAAGCCAGCATTTGCATAAGATTGCAGGCAAGTGACACCTGACAATTGCTCATTCTCAATATATTGCCAATGGGTTTCAGGCGCACCGCCAACGAACCTGCCCGTGAATTGATTGTTATCCGGACTAAAATTCACCGATGCACCAGTTTGCTGATATGTTCCGCTTCCGATTGGATTTTCTTCAAATAGCGGAATTTGAACATTCGTTTGCATATTTTCAATACAACGGCCCGCTGAATTAACCTGCGCAAAAGCAACGCCGCCATGAAGCGTGATGGCCAACGGGGCAATGACAGCACCGGCTTTTAATAAGCTTCTGCGTTTAATACGTTTTTCATCAGTTTTATTCATTTTCATATCGTCTTTTTTCATATCGGTCATAACATCTGCCTGTCTGATAAAAATTATCTATACGTTTAAGTATAATGAGTAAATATAACGCCTATTCACAAGAAACACCATATTTATTTATGGCATACCACTCTTAACAAATACTTATATGCAATAAATAAGCCATTTTAATATTTCTTTATTTTCCAGCCACTTAGAAAAACGGCTTTACCAAAACTGTAAAAAATCCTGACAGTTTTGATCATTTTGATACAGTTATTTTACACTTTCAGGTTTCAAAATAAATAAAAAACAGCCGAATAATATTATTTTTTTGTTACATAAGTGACATTTCCGTCAACATATTTTACTTTAGGGTTTGCCCGTTAAAGGATACTTACAAATATTCATGCCCCATAATGATGATAATGACCAAATCAATTATATAAGATTAATAAAGCTCGCCCTTATTTCAAGCCCGCTTTTTCTTTTTATTATTTATCTTTACCAGATGGAGAAGCTAACCGCGCAGGAGCTGGTTATTTTCACCATAACGCTGTCCCTGCCCGTCATTATTATAATACGCTATTTTCTGGAAAAGCTGGCGGCGCTTGATCGTCAAGCCGCCCTGCAAACTCATGATAGTAATATCACCAAAGATCGCCAACTTCTTTTAATGAATATTATGGAGAAATYGTCTGACCCTCTTTTAATTCTTGATTCAAGCAATCGTATTWTGATGGCCAACAAATCCGCCCATATATTATTGGGCGATCATATTTTAAGACAGGAAATATCCGTTTTTATCAGAAGTCCTGATCTGGAAAATACGATGCTGCAGGCTCAACAAACAGGCGCGCCAAAAAGCTGTGAATTTAAGTTTGGCCGTCCACATGTGAAAGATTATCTGGCGCGGGTCCATCTTTTTGACCTTACCAGTCCTCAAAAAGAAAACCCCTCTCAAGAATCTGTTGCCACCTTTTCTCATCAAAATCACTTTGGGAAAAAATATCTGTTTCTTGCCCTGTATGACATCTCCGCCATGAAACGCAGTGATAAAATGCGCGCTGATTTTGTCGCCAACGCCAGCCACGAACTCAGAACCCCGCTCGCCTCCATACTGGGTTTCATTGAAACGCTTCAGGGCCCGGCGCGGGATGATAAAGACGCCCGCAGCCGGTTCTTGAAAATTATGTATGACGAAGCCGTGCGCATGAGCCGGTTGACGGAGGGTTTATTGTCTTTATCGCGCATTGAACGGGATCAGCATATTCCGCCGTCAGGCAATGTGAAAATTTGCCATCTTATTGAAAATGTGAGCAATACTCTTGAACCACAAGCTAAGGCCAAGGAAATGCGTATTGCCGCCCCGCAAACTGATGAAATCACTATAGAAGGCGATTATGACCAGCTTACTCAGGTTTTTCAGAATATCATCGAGAATGCCATAAAATATGGCCGCGAGAAAACCGATATAGACATATCTGTCACTAAAAATACCCTGCCGCCTCCCTTAAAAACAAAAGAAATCATCATCACAATCTCCAATCAGGGCGATGGTATCCCGGCAGAGCATCTGCCGCGCCTGATGGAACGTTTTTACCGTGTCGATTCCGCCAGATCCCGTAATTCCGGCGGCAGTGGACTGGGGC
>NVVM01000009.1 GCA_002402225.1 Alphaproteobacteria bacterium | reverse complement strand
CGTGTGCGTTGCCCGACGCTTGTTATGCGGGGCATGACGGCACGCCGCGCGCCTGCTCGGTAGGCCTGTAAAACCGTCCAAACCATGTAAATAAGGTGACACAGGGCACTAGGTTGATAACGCGCAAACTTTCTAGCCCTTAAGCTGTAATGATACCACAGATCATGAAAATTTTCAATTCTGCCAAGCTTGCGGCTCCCGGTGAAGGTCTGGATATTCATATTAAAAACGCTTCTTTATTATTAATTCCCGGTAAAATGGGATAACCTGAAGATTACTTGAATGGAGGAATAACATCTATGCGCTATGGAAGGTCGCAGGAGTATAATGATAAGCTCTAACAGCTATACAACGGACATAGTCATTATTGGTGCTGGTATCGCGGGCATCACATGTGCGCTGGAACTGCTGGAAAAAGGTGAAAAACGCCAGATCACCATTCTGGACGCGCAGGCCGAAGAAGATTTAGGCGGCCTTGCCAAATCAGCCTTTGGCGGCATGATGCTGATCGATACGCCTGAACAAAGAAGATCAGGCATCAAAGACAGTCATGAACTGGCCTTGCGGGACTGGCATAATTTTGCCCAGTTTGAAGATGGTGATCATTGGCCCAGAGCATGGGCAAAATATTATGTGGAGAATGTCACGACAAAAGCAGGCGGCTGGGTCAAGGCCCTTGGGATGAAATATCTGCCCGCTGTTCAATGGGTGGAAAGGGGGCTTTACGTACCGGGCAACAGCCTGCCGCGCTATCATATCCTGTTTGGCACCGCCRATCACTTAATGAATATTTTGATCGAACGCTTAAACACCGCTGTAAAAGACGGGAAAGTTACGTTGCGGTTTAACCATCGGGTACAGAATTTCATCACCAAAGGACAGGCCGCAATAGGCCTTGAAGGTCATGATACACAATCTGACCAGCCCTTTAGCCTTGAGGCGCAAATAACGATCGTTGCATCGGGCGGYATCGGCGGCAATCACGACCTGGTAAGGCAGCATTGGCCRAACGACAGTATAGCCCCGCAAACCATGCTCAACGGATGTCACCCCACAGCGGACGGCCATATGCATGAGCAGATAGAAAAATTGAACGGCCATGTTACCCATCTGGACAAAATGTGGAATTATGCCGCCGGTATTGCGCATCCTAAACCCAGATTTGAGAACCACGGGTTAAGTCTGGTGCCAGCCAAGTCATCTTTATGGCTGGATCATACCGGCAGACGCATCGGGCCATTGCCCCTGGTCGCAGGCTTTGACACATTACATCTGTGTCAGCAGGTGGCAAAACAGAAAGAGCCCTGGACATGGCATGTGATGAACTGGAAAATTGCCCGCCGCGAGCTGGCCATATCGGGGGCCGAACATAATCCAGACAATAGGGACCGGAAATTCCTGAAACTTCTGCTTAAGTTATTGCTGGCCGATGACGGGCTTGTACGTCAAATGGTTGCTGAGAGTGATGATTTTATTGTCGCGGATAATTTAACCGAATTAACGCAGAAAATGAATGACCTGACCGGAACTGATTATATTTCAGCCGTTGCCCTGCAAGAGCAGGTTTCAGCCTATGATGACCGCCTGACCCATGACCCGAAATTCCACAATGATGATCAAATCAGGCGGATAGCACAACTTCGCCATTGGCGCGGGGACAGAATCCGTACCTGTAACTTTCAGCGCATACGCGACCCGAAGGCCGGCCCGCTTTTGGCCATTCGCACCCGGCTGATCACCCGCAAGACTTTGGGCGGCATTCAAACCAATCTGGATTGCGCTATATTAAAAGAGGACGGGCAGCCCATACCCAACCTTTATGCCATTGGCGAAGCCGCAGGATTTGGCGGCGGCGGCGTATCGGGCAAGCGGTCACTGGAGGGAACTTTCCTCGCGGGGTGTATCCTGACCGCCCGGCGCGCCGCAGAAGTCATCGTAAAATAATCCCGGTCAAATGGCCGTATCTAAGCGCAGAGTGCTCTAGAGCAATGTCCTAATTGCATATATTAGAGCCGGTTTCTTTTTTGGCCAGATACATTTTGCCATCGGCTATTTTAATGAGTTCCTGACTGTCCACATGTTTATGCGGGGAGGCTTCGGAGATGCCGATGCTAAGGGTATAWTCGGGATATACTTCATTGAAGGCCTTGATTAATCTCTGGCATATTATTTCGGCATCCTCATTGGCGCAGTCCGGTAATATCAGACAGAATTCATCACCGCCATAACGGCATGGGATATCAACTTCTCTGACAATTTTCTTCATGATTTTGCCAATATATTTCAAGACATCGTCGCCTTCAATATGACCGAATTTATCATTTATTGCCTTGAAATTGTCGATGTCGAAATAAACGAAAGACAATACTGTTTGCCGCCTGTGAGATACACTGAGCTCTCTTCTGAGAAGCTCTTGCATGGCTCTTTGGTTATAGATACCTGTCAGGGGGTCTGTTTTTGCCTGTTCTTCCAATTGTTTTGTTCTTTCGGCAACTTTTGCCTCAAGACCTTCGGCATAGGCTTCGGTTTTTCTTTTCGCACTTTCGACTTCTCTCACCAAACTGTCGATATAGGCATCGAACACCAGCGTTGTATCAAAATAAATCAGTTTATCAAGCGCATCCAGCGTGGTTTCCAATACACCCTCGGCCTTGATGGTGCGCTTTAAAACCGTATTGACAATATTTTTTAATGTCCTGATCGCCGAAAGATATAACCTTGGGTCCACACCGATCCGTTTATGGATCATGCCAATACGCAACCGGTTATTCACATATTCCTGATCATAATGGCCAGAGAAAAGATCAATGACATATCTTCGCTGTGCGCTGCGCAAACGCAGCAACGTATCCGCATCCCCAATCACCAGAGATATTTCTTCAATTTCTGTTTGTTTTTCGTAGAATTCTTCAACAATAATGTCGATATTATCGTCAATGACCTTCTGATGACTGGATAATATCTGGAGTTCTTCTTTGGTGAGGGCCAGCACATCCATACGGCTTGCGATGTCGATATCGCTGATTTTCATTTGTTCCAGCAAAGTTTGATCCGTACGCATCATGGTAAATAACTTTCTTTACGGCTTTTAAAAATATACTTAATGGGGCAAAAATTAACATGTCACGAAGTCTTTCTGGAATTCGCGATAACATTTCTTATCACTTCAGCCAATTTGAAATTATTGGTTTTGGATTTGATCAATACAGCACTTACCTTCTTGACATATTCCTCTGTCACGTCATAGGCGGAAAATATAACCACTCTTAGCGGCGGCGAGATTTTATCCAACATTTCCAGCAATTCCAGCCCTGAGCCATCCGGGAGGCCAATATCCAGCAACAAAAGATCCAATTTCTCAGAATCCAGAGCCTCTCTTGCAGCGGCAAGGGTCGGCGCCCAGATCAATGTGCAATGCTCGCTCAGCATTGTGCTGACAACTTTATGGACATCTTCGTCATCTTCCACATGCAATACTCTCGGCAAATCAAGGGAGCCGGAAGCCTGATTGATGGCAGAAATCAGGCGTTTTTGATCAATGGGTTTTTGCAGCCAGTCAACAACATCAATAGCCTCGCCGTTTAATGACTGTCTGGTTTCATCCGCCATAACCGAAACAACAACCACGGGAATATCACGGGTAAGGCTATCTTGTTTCAGTTCCGTCATAAAACTCATGCCCCCTTCGCCGGGCAGAACAAGGTCAAGCGTTATGACCTCATATTGCCTGGGATTGGCGATTAATTTTTCCTTGGCCTCCTCAACGCTATAGGCAATATCACTATCATAGCCKCTTTCGGCCAACATCCTTCTGATTAAGGCGGCAATATCATGATCATCCTCAACGATCAGGACGGACGGTTCCGACGAATTTTCTGACAACTGTTGCGGCATATTATCTTTTTCATCACCTGTTTTCTTTCCGGCCAACCCGGGCAATTCGACATAAAAAGTTGTTCCGATTCCCTCGCTGCTGACAAAATCAATGCGGCCTCCATGTTTCTCAACGATAACCTTTGAAATATTCAATCCCAGACCAGTACCCCCCTTTTGCCGCGTATCCGATGAATCAGACTGGGTAAATTTATCATATAATCTGGGCTGGAATTCTTCGGGTATGCCCGGCCCCTTATCCGTCACCGAAATACGTAATATATTCGTATGATGATGGGCCAGCGAAATTTCCACAGTGCCATTCACAGGCGAAAATTTGGCCGCATTGGAAAATAGATTTCCCATAACCTGCATAAGGCGGTCTTTATCGGCATAAACCCATGCATTTTCCAAAGTCTGGGAAATGATAAATTTTACCCCATGCTGTGTGCCGTAACCTTCATTTTCCGCCACCGCCTGCTCAAGAAATGGCTTCAGGTCAAGCCTGCAAAATTTAAAGGCCATTTCACCTGATTCAATTTTCTGAATATCGAGGATATCATTAATCAGCAACAACAATCGTTCCGTATTATTGCTGGCAATTCTGAGCATTTCATTGGCCTGTTCCGGCAAGGCCCCCACCGCGCCGCCGGTGATTAATCCCAATGATCCGCGAATGGATGTCAGGGGCGTGCGCAATTCATGGCTGACTGTTGAGATGAACTCATTTTTCATCTTATCCATCTCTTTACGCTCTGTAATATCACGGACAACCCCGGTGTATAATTTTTGACCATCCACCAAAATTTCACTGACGGCCAAATCAATAGGAAATCTTCTGCCGTTTTTATGAAGGCCTTCAACCTCCCGGCCTATGCCGATAATCTTTTTCCGGTGCGTCGTGGAATAATTCTTCAGATAACCATCATGTTCCGAATGATAGGGCTCCGGCATCAACATCTTCAGATTTTTACCAATCACTTCATCTTCGCGATAACCAAAAAGCTCGATAGCCGCAGGATTAAGCATGGTAACAATGCCTTTTTCATCAATGGTAATCAGCCCGTCCACCATATTCTCAACAATAGTGCGCTGGCGCAATTCACTGGTTTTCAGATCCCGCGTACGTTCCGCCACTTTTGTTTCCAGATTACGGTTCATCTCTTCAAGGCGCATTTGTGCATCTTCTACCTGATCGATCAAAGYTTTATAACTTCGTGCCAAAACACCAATCTCGTCACCTTGATCCACGGGCATRAGCCCCGTGCTTTTACGGTTGTGAATATAATCATTCATGACTTGCGTCATGAGCTTTATGGGTTTAGACAGACGATAGGCAAGAAGAGCAGCCAGAAAACTTGCCAAGGCCGCAARAGCCAATGCCCAAAATAACACATCATTCAAAACATCTTTCTGCTTGGCAAGAATTTCATCATAAAGTTTCGTTATCCCCACGGCAATGAACCGTTCCGGACGAGCGGGGTCAAAAGTCACCCTCAGAAAACTCATCAGGYGAGCCCCCCCCGTATCCTCGGGGAGCAATACGAGGCGCGCAGATTTGGTCTCGGGCAAAAATAATGTTTCCAACTGCGGGATATCTTGCTGAATATTATAATCATGCCCCAGGTCAAAGGCAAAATCCTTGTCGCTATCCGGATGCAGTAAATATTCACCTTTATCATTGGTAATATAAATTTCGCGGCCCACGCCTTGAATATTGCGTTGAATCTCCAGCAACTCATGACTAACGTCTACGGTTAAGACCAACACGCCGGCAACAAGGCCGGTATCGAAATCAAAAACAGGGGTGGCGGCCCGCATCACTTCCATATGCGGCACACTCACTTTSCCGTATTCTCTATTCAAATTCATTTCTGACAGATAAACTGATTCTGCGGGTARYTTAAGSGTTTCGGAAAAATAKTCSCGGTGSGCTTTANTTTGCAGRTCAGAGGCCTGTGCCGTGACGACCCGACCTTTTTCGCGCCCGACAACGATAATCTCCTGCCCTGACTTATCAATAAACCGGATTTTATCATAGGGGGTTTTTCTTTWCATCAATTCTATGAAAATTGCTGCCAGACGATTTTCCCATTGTTCTAATGTAGAGCCGTCCTCTTTGTCAAAATTGCCGGCTTTTCTAGCCCTGAGAAACCCCTGAACAGGCGGCGTATGGGCCAGAAACAAAACATCCTCATACTGGGATTCCACATGCATCTGAAGCCGCCGGCCCGCATTCCGAATTTCCACGGTGATATCTTCCAGCGTATTTTCAACAAGAACTTTTGTTGTTTTGGTATAAAATAAAGCACCTACCATACCGCTGCTCACCAGCACCAGTATGATGACGCTCAAGCTGAATTTATAAACAATAGAGAATTTCATAACAGGATCTCACTTCTTTCACTCAACAGAATGGGCCCGCCATATGGTTCTAATTTGATCCGCAAGCCCCATGGGATCAAAAGGCTTGGTAATCACATCCAGAACGCCGGCCTTTTTAAGGGCAATAACTTCTTCAGGTTGAACCTTGGCCGTCATAAAAATTGCCGGGATATTGCTCAATTCAGGCAATTTCCGCAGAGCCTCTAAAGTCGTTGGCCCGTCCATACCCGGCATCATCACGTCAAGTAGCAGCAAATCCGGTCCAAAGTCCGTGACCTCTGCCAGCGCTTCTTGTCCTGAACTACAGGCCTTAAGCTCAAAACCTCCGACCGCCTCAAGTGCTATTTCTGCCACAGCCCGAATATCGGCTTCATCTTCGACATATAATATTCGCTTTAATTCTGGCATATATTTTAAATCTCCTGATTTTCTGTAAAAGACTGACTTTACGAATTTCCATGTAGATTTCGCTCTATGGCTTTTAAGAGTAAATTCACATCAATGGGTTTGGTGATATAGTCATCAAAGCCCGCCGCCAGACCCTTTTCTATATCATCGGGCATGGCATTGGCACTAATGGCTATGATCGGTGTTTCACGTGTTTCTGCGCGGCTGCGTAAATGTTGAAGCACCTCGAAACCATTCATGCCCGGCAGGTTGATGTCCAAAAGAATGATTTGCGGCTTATGTTCAGCGGCCAGCTCAAGCCCAAGGCGCGGCTCTGGCGCGCTCCACATATGAATATTGGTTTTTTTCGCCAAAAGCTGCTTCACCAGCCTCAGGTTCGCGGGATTATCTTCGATATATAATACCGTATGACCTTTGATCAGCTCGTTCATCTCTAGCGGCTGGGCGACATCTTTTTTCGCTGTCATTTCGCTGTGCAATATATCATTTGGAAATTCAGCCCAAAAACAACAGCCCTTGCCAATTTCACTATCCAATCCGATCGTCCCGCTCATCAGCTCAACAAGATTTTTGGTGATCACCAGACCAATACCTGCCCCTTCCACTTCTGATTGCTGCGTGCCCAAACGTGTGAAAGGTTTAAACAATTGAGCCTGGTCTGCCGTATCAAGCCCCGGGCCAGTATCCATAATACTGACCCGCGCATGCTTATCCTTGATCGCACAGTCAATCACAATCTGGCCATTCTCATGGTTATATTTTACCGCATTGCTCAATAAATTAAGCATCACTTGTTTGAGCCTGGTACGGTCCACACGCACCGCATGATTTTTCTGTGACAATTGCTCAACCGTAATGGCCGACCCATTCAAAGTCAGGGTAATGTCAATCCCGCGTCTTTGCGCCAAGGGCGTTATCAGCTGCAACGATTCAATAATCACTTCGGCAAGGCCCACGGGTTCCATGGACAGGTCAACACGGCCAGCTTCAATCGTGGCAAGATCAAGTATTTCATTTATCAAATTCAAGAGGTGATGGCTGGCTTTGAATATCTCATCAATATTTTCCTGCTGGGAGGCATTTAAAGGCTGCTGCGTTTCCATTTTCAAGAGCTGTCCAAATCCCATGATGGCATTCATCGGGGTGCGCAATTCATGGGACATGCTGGAGAGAAACTGTGATTTGGCGTGGTTCGCGCTCTCCGCCTCCTCGCGGGCAAGTATCAAAGCTTGTTCCGTCTCAACCAACGTCGTGATATCTGTGCGGGCTGAAACATATTTATAGGGTTTCCCCCTGTCATCTAAAAAAGGAACGATGGTGGATTCCACCCAATATTCTTCGCCATCTTTTTTTCTGTTACACAGTCTTCCGTGCCAGACATTACCGCCTGATATGGTCTTCCACAACTCACTATAATATTCTTGAGGATGTTTTCCGGATTTTRGGATATTATGATTTTGTCCCAATAATTCTTCTCGGCTATACCCGCTGACTTTGCAAAATTTTTCATTAACGCTCGTGATCCGCCCTGCAACATCTGTTGTGCTGACCAGGTCATGTTGATCCATGGTCGCAAGTTGAAATTTATTCTCTCTCAAGGCAACAGACAGATCATTATTCAGCCGGCTCGCCCAACGGGCGCGCTTGGCTTTTGTACGAACGGCAGTTTCCAGATGGCTCACCTCTACAGGTTTTATCAGAAAATCATCCCCGCCAAAATTCAGGGCCATCAACCGGCGATCCATATCGGATTCTGTGGATAAAAACAGAATAGGCATCAAGGCCCATGTATCATCTTGCCGGATCACCTGCGCAAGCTCCGGTCCGGAACAAGCCGGCATGTAAACATCTGTTACCACAACGTCCGGCTTAAATTCTTGCATCAAAGCCAAAGCTTCCAAAGGGTTGGACAGGGTTTTGATGTCCATGCCAGCCTCCCTTAAAACGGCGGCATAATATTCCAGCAAGGTTTCATCATCATCAATTAACAATATCCGAAAAGGGGTTTTAACGGTTCTTTCTGTGAAACCATTTACCGTCTGAATGAGCTTATTAATTTCCAACGGTTTATGAAAATAACGACGTGCCCCCGCACGCGCCGCCGCAAGACGGCTCGCCATATCACCGCGCACGGAAATAAAGATAACCGGCGGGAATGATGTTGTTTTACTTTTTAGCCGCTTAATAACATCCGCACCCGCCGCATCACCATCTTGAAAAACAACATCCATGATAACAATATCGGGAAGTTCATGCTCGCAGGCCTTTTCAAAATCACTTAATTTTGCATAATGTTTCACGCGATAGCGGGCCTGTTCCAAATGCACGATCAGGTCAGCCGCAAAATGCTCATCATCCTCTGCCAGATATATGAGGTTTTTCGGCTCAGTGCGCTTTGGATCAATATGTTGAATATAAGGCACATCCGAGGGCTGCCAGTTCTCTGCTACCTGCCGCAGTTCAGCAATGCCGCCACCCACGGCTTTGAGGACATTTGGCCCGGCATCAGATTTTTTATTCAGTTTGGTAAATTCAGAATCAAAAGTTCGTTCTAATTCTTTGGCGACCCGGCTAACCGCATCTGCCCCAAAAGTGCCCCCTGACCCCGCCAGACTATGAACCATTCGGCGAAGGTCATCCAACGATTTATCATATTCCTGTGCCGCCCCGAGAGCCGCCCATAAACTTTCAATTTCATCAAGCTTGCCCGGAAGATGGCGCTTGAATGAATGTTTGATTTCCGTCAGTTTTGTCGCCACATTAATCCCTGTGGATCCTGCCATGAGGCCTGCCCTTCTTACAAATACATCTTGAGACTAGCTTAAAGTTGCAATATTACCAGAAAATTAAAATAATGTCCCTATAGTAAAAAATAACCCGCTATTTTATATAGATAAATCAACATAGCCGGGCACAACCTGAGATAGATATCCCTATCACTTTTCATTGTCACAGAACAAAGAAGATGGGAACGTCAGGCTTACGGTTGTTCCCTCATCTAGCCTGCTTTCAAGCAACAGGCTTCCCCCATGAAGCTCTGTCAGTACTTTCGCAAGATGTAGCCCGAGGCCCACGCCGTCATGAGTGATTTGGGAATTCTTCCTTGACTGCCCGAATGGCTGCAAAACAAGCGCCAGATCTTCTTCAGGAATTCCCTTCCCTGTATCGCAAATCCGAACCACCAGGAAATTTCYMWCTRWAWMWSCWRYAMYWWYAWCWKWYRAKTSCRRMKYWWRWYTRWYKCMATYKRTKRRYAAATTCAAAATCACTTGTTTTAGCCGCGTTTCATCGGCCATCATGGTCGGAATTGCCGGATCGAACTCTACGGTTAAACTAATGCCCTTCTCCTCAGCGGGTTCGGCAATCATTCTGATACAGGAGTCTATGATATCTTTTAGAATTACCGGTTCGCTATTCAGTGCAATATCACCTGTTTCGACGCGGGAAATATCCAGAATATTATTGATGATCCCCAAAAGATGTTCACCGGCCGTATGAATATCCTTGGCATAACCCACATATTGGCTACTGCCCAGCTTGCCAAACAACTGAGATTTCATAATTTCCGAGAATCCAATAATACCATTTAACGGCGTTCGGAGTTCGTGGCTCATATTGGCCAGAAACTGGGTTTTGGTATGATTGGCATGCTCTGCAAATTCCTTGGCAGAATTCAGTTCGAGGGTGCGCGCCTGCACCCGTGATTCCAGAATTTCATTCTGAAGATGCATGATTTTATAGGACATACGGACTTCCAGCAAATTACGTACGCGAGATAATAACTCACTGGCGTCAAAAGGCTTGGTCACATAATCACGCGCGCCATTATCCAGCGCACGCTGACGATAGCTTTGCATATGCTGCGCCGTTAAAACCAGAATTGGCGGCGGGTTGTTATTGGTCCATTCATTGATCTGAACCATCACCCCATAGCCATCCAGTTCAGGCATATCAAGATCCAGTAAAATTAAGTCACAGCCATATTTCTGATGTAATGACAAAACCTTGGTCGGGTCTTGCGTGCTGATCACATTTTCATATCCTGCGGCGGCAAGAATCTTTTCCAGTAGCCGAACATTGGCCGCTTCATCATCAACAATCATGATGCAGGCTTTTTTAGGGTCTGTGTTGAGATTTCCGTTTGAGGTATTCATTTTATCTCTTCTTTCTGAGTAACCAGAGCCTTCTCAATAGCTTGCAGCAAGCCATTTACGTTGATCGGTTTCGTAATATAATCGTCAAAACCTGCATCCATACCTTTTTTGATATCACCGGGCATGGCATTGGCGCTAATGGCAATGACCGGCGTATTCCGGGTATCCTTTCGATTTTGCAGGTGTTTGAGGACCTCATAACCATTCATGTTAGGCAGATTAATATCCAGCAATATCAGGTCAGGATTATGCGCCGCCGCAAGTTCAAGTCCCAGCAAAGGCTCATGGGCGCTCCACATATGAATATTAGGCCGCCGTCCAAGAAGCTGGGTCACCAGTCGCAGATTGGCGGGATTATCTTCTATATATAGAATTGTATGCTCATGGCCCAATTCAGAGAAATTTTTTCCCATCGACATATCTTCCCCATCCGTTGCCGGAGGGATTTCTGGCGAATGGGATGTATCGCTGGGAAATTCAACCCAGAATGTACAGCCTTCTCCCTTTTGGCTATTCATGCCAATCGTGCCGCCCATAAGTTCGGTCAGTTTTTTGGTGATGACAAGGCCTATGCCAACGCCCTCAATCTCGGACTGCTGATCCCCAATACGGATGAATGGTTTGAAGAGTTGCGTTTGCTCTTCTGGCGTGAGGCCCCGCCCCGTGTCTGAAATGCTCACGCGGGTTACCCCGTCCCTGGTGCTATCGCAGGAAATGGTCACCTTGCCATTCTCTGAATTATATTTTATGGCATTGCCAAGCAGGTTAAGAAAAATCTGCTTGAGTCTCATACGATCCGCACGGACAGCACATTGTCCATCCTTTAACTGGTCATAGGCAATATCCACACCATTATAATTCAAGCCAATATCAATACCGCGTTTTTGTGCCAGTGGAATTATGAGCTGCAAAGACTCAACCAATACCTCCGACAGGATAGTACGTTCGATAGAAAGGTCAATACGCCCGGATTCAACTCTTGCCAAATCCAGAACCTCATTTATCAATTCCAGAAGGTGATGGCTGGCCTTGACGATTTCGTTGACATTTTCCCGCTGGGAAACATTCAGAGGAGGATTTTCTTCCATTGTCAGAAGCTGGCCAAATCCCATGATCGCATTCATGGGCGTCCTTAATTCATGAGACATGCTTGACAAAAATTGTGATTTCGCGCGGTTAGCCATTAAGGCCTCTTCGCGGGCTTCGATCAATGCAAGCCGATTTTCCTCTTCTTTTTGTGTCATGCGGCTGGAATGTATCATCGCCCCATAGGTAATATCAAGCGGCAGTAAAAAATCCTGAATATCCTTATCATAGCCATTTTCACGATTGGCTATCCCATACATACCCACAAGATCATTGCCGTAGAAAATGGGCATGCCAAGAAAAGAATCTATTGCCGCGCAGCCTTCCGGCAGACCAATAGGCCATGGGTCTGAGGCCGGGTCATTGCTTATAACAGATGCACGAGATGTCATCACACGCCCAAGCAGGCTATCAAGTTTATGAAATTCAAGACCCTTTTCATACCGGACTCTGGTTTGCGCATCCCACGAAATATCCGTAATGGCATGGGTTTTCAAGAAGGGCTGGCCATCCTCCTTGAAAATAACTTCCCCCGCAAAGCCAAATTTACTGCCGGTAAGTTTCAGAAGTGCTTTTAACATATCATTCATGGCGGCCCGAAAATCGCCGTTCACCACAAAATCTGTTGTTGAATGATGCAACATATCAAGCAAAGCTCTTTGCCGCGCCATCTTCTCTTCCATCCTGACGCGTTCCGTAATATCCTGCAAAGTACCCGTTAAGATGAGACGATCATTCCCCGCCCCCTGTTTGGCCTTTGCAAATTCATGAACATGGCGCAAAGTCCCATCGGGCCGAATGACACGAAATATAACATCAAAATGACCCACCCGACGGCCAACTTTCTCTGTTTCTTGCAATCGATCCAAATCATCTGGATGCACCAGATCGTAGAATTTCGCCATCGTAATCTTGAAATTTTCCGGATCACGCCCGACGATACGGTAGATTTCGTCTGACCAATAAAATTCTCCGGCACTTACATCGGCCCGCCAATGGCCGACATTGGCCATCCTTTGCGCCTCCTGCAATTGCCGTTCACGCTCTGCCAATGCCAATTCAGCCTGCTTTCGCACATCAATATCCTGCATGACGCCTAGCATATTTAAGGGCGCCCCACCCTTGTCGCGWASSMKRWCANYWMMYTRCNGMRMYCAAWSWATRCNGCCGTCCGGCCATATCACGCGATGYTCAATATTTAATTCRCTRCCAWGYTTTAAACAGCTGTCCACCGCYTCTGTCATCATTTGATGATCGTCGGGATGTATGGACGCCAGAAAACGATTGTCACTGCCCTTAACATTTTTCTTTTCAAGGCCCAAAACATCCCAGACACGGTCAGACCAGAAAATTTCATCTGTGGYKATATTCCAGTCCCAGTTGGCCATCCTGGCAAATTCCTGACTTCWATTCAGCCTTTCCTCGCTTTGCATAAGGGATGTGATATCGGTACGCGCAGAAACATATTTATATGGCTTTGCGTGCTTATCCAGAAAGGGGACAATCGTGGCCTCTACCCAATATTCATGACCATTTTTATTTCTGTTGCAGATGCTCCCGCGCCAGACTTTTCCGCTTGAGATCGTCTGCCATAAATCATCGAAGAATTCTTGCGAATGTCTTTCTGATTTAAGGATCCGGTGATTTTGCCCCAATAGTTCATCATGGCTATAACCACTAATCTGGCAAAATTTGTCATTAACGGCCGTAATTCTTCCAGACACGTCGGCGGTACTGACAATATCATGTTGATCCAAGGCCGTTAGCTGAAACTTATTCTCTCTCAGCGCTGATTCCAATTCGCCATTCATGTCTTTCGCCCAGCGCGCCCGTTTGACCCTGACGTTAACGACCGCGATCAGATGGTCTTCTTCTACGGGTTTCAATAAAAAATCTTCCCAGTCAGGGCTCACGCGCATTGATTGATAACCCAGGTCTGATTCTGGGAGCAGGAGAATGATAGGTAACATGGCCCAAGTGTTATCCTGACGAATAATTTGCCTCAATTCCATTCCGGAACATTCAGGCATGTCGGCATCCATGATAAGGATATCCGGCTTGAATTCAGCCATCACCTCAAGACATGCCATCATCCGGGACAGGATTTCAACCGCCATGCCCGCGCCGCGTAAAATTTTCGCGTGGTGTGCCAACAGGCCGGTGTCTTCACCCATGATCAGAATACGAAAAGGCTTTATTATTGTTGCCTGCTCTATGCTCTGCACACTATGAATGATTTCCTCTATATTCAGGGGCTTCTGAAAATACCGACTTGCCCCCATCCGCGCTGCGGCCAAGCGGTTTTCCATGGAGCGATCTTCAGAAATAAATATCATCGCAGGGCCGCCCGCCATTTCGGAGCTGAATTCTGAAAGAAGTTCCCTGTTGACTTCGTTATCCTGACTAAAATCTATATCAATGATAAGTGCTATCGGTGAAGGCGTTTCACATGCCGACGTCAAATCTTTTAATTCAAGGAAGTGCCGAGTCTTAAACCCCTGCTGATTAAGCCCGGTCATTAGCCTTCCCGCTGAATCTGCATCTTTGCCCACCAGAAAAATAATATTCCCGGCCGTTTTTTTTGCTAAATCAGGGTGATTAAAGGCCGTCATCAGGAATTCTTCTCTATTTGTTGGCGTTAAAGCATATAATTCTATATTTTCATAGATGATGCCTTCTGCCTCAGCAGCAGTTCGATCTCTTCGAATTTAGCCGGCTTGGTGAAAATATAGACATTTTCCGGCAATCCCCCCCTGGCTTTTATTTCTTCCGGCGTAAGCCCGGTAATAACGATAAACAGGCTATGATTTAATGCCGGCATTTTCTTCAATGCCCTGATCATCTGGAACCCGTCAAAATTCGGCATATTCAAGTCTGAGATAATAACGTCAGGCAGTATATTGCCAATTTTAACCAAACCATCATAGCCATCTTTGGCCAAAAGAAGCTTTATATCCTTATTCCAGCCAAGATATTGTTTTTCATACAACCGAAGCTGTTGCGGGTCGTCTTCCACAATGACAAATGACATTTGTTCCGATGAACCGACATTGCCCGACATCTGCTGCTTCTGCTCAAGAAGCAATTGCTCAACAGCATCACGCGCTATGCGCCGATGGCCGCCGCCAGTCGTCCAGGCGCGCAATAAACCACTATTTGTCCATAACTGAATTGTGCTAACGGCGACGCCCAATAATTTGGCGGCTTCTCGTGTGGTAAAATAATCCTTTAATTTCTCAGACATACTTAACTCTAGAACCTTTAAATTGATTAAAAACCGGGATTCCTCATCACTTTCATCACTTTTTATATTCTTGTCAAGATAAGATCTTGAAAATACCCCAAAAAAAATGCCGGGTTAAAAAACCCGGCAAGTTTAAATATAGGGAGGCTTCATGTCTGGGAGACAATGAAACAGCTTTGTCACATAATTTAAGGACAATTAAGGACAGAGCAGATTGAAAAAATAGGGAAAAATTCTCAATCAAAAGATGTATAAAACATCTGCTATATATATAGGCTATTGATCTATATATGACCACTGGGTAAATGGGCAATGCAGCCATGCAAAAAATGCATGGCTTGGAATCTCAGGACGCTATGCGTTTCCAGAGGAACTGGAAAGCAGGGTTATATCTATACCAAGCTTTGCTATTGCCCGGGGCCACTTTAAATCCAGATCGGTACGAAATAACAAGGCCTCATCCGCCTCAACATTAAGCCAGCTATTGCGTTTTATCTCTGTCTCTAGCTGGCCCCTTCCCCATCCCGTATAACCAAGAGCAACCATAAAGTTCTTTGGGCCTTTTCCCGCAGAAATGGCCGCCAAAATATCAACCGTTGCCGTCAGGGCAACTGTTTCCGAGACAATCAAGGTCGACTCCTGTATATAGTCCGCARMWTGMMGAWWKARCMSWMGRSMRAYYTMRWYWGGMCSSMMGRMWTRSAGCGTNKRMRKMKYMGYYKRRAGCCTCATTTTTGGCCAATGTTTCCGGATCATAATCAACCTCCAATTGATCAAGCAWGYTTGGAAAATCAATGCTGGTCGCAGCAGAATTGATCACCAAGCCCATTGCGCCCTCTTCGCTATGGCTGCAAATATAGATAACGCTTCGATCAAACCGGGGATCCGTCATGCCCGGCATGGCAAGTAATAATTGTCCGGTAAGATAAGATGGTTTTATCATGCGTGCGGGCGACCCTATGAATGAATGAAATAATATTCACATATTATTGATTATAAAATATAATATTAGACTATATACTTATTGCCCTGCAAGTTGTACTGAAAATTATGGATACGAAGGTAATGAACATGAAAAGAACGGCCCTGATATCTGCCTTTGCGGTGATGATACTATCGCCTCTTCTTGCCGGCAATGCCTCTGCCAATAATATTTCTTCTTCGTGGATTATAGATCAACAGACCAAATCCCGCCTGTTTGTCGGCGGTTATGACAAAGAAAAAAAACAGCTTTATCTGGGCTGGCAGATATCATTGAAAGACGGCTGGAAAACATATTGGCGCAGCCCCGGCGATGCCGGCTTGCCGCCACGCTGGACATGGACGCAAAACCATAATATTCAAAATATATCGGTCAAATGGCCCGCCCCAAAAATATTGCATATCTTTGGTATGGATACCTATGTCTATTACCATGAAGTTATTTTACCGATCACTATGGAAGTTTCAGATGTCACGAAACCAACCTCTATTCTGCTAAATCTGGAATATATGATTTGTGCGGAAATATGTATCCCAAAAGAGGGGCAGTATCGCCTTGATATTCCGGAATTAGGTCATATCAACGTTTCCTTTTTCCAGAAAGCGCTGTTGGATCGCCACCGGGCCCTTGTGCCGACTATTATATCCGGTGATAGCATTAATGTTCAACTGGATACGGAAAATACGCTTCTGATCGATCTGCCTGCAGATTTTAAACCCGTTGATGATATTATCATTGAAGGCCCTGATGGTTTATTATTCGGGCGACCCAAATTAACTGATACCACCGATCAAAATCGTTTCACGGCCCGGTATAGTGGCAATCAGGCCATAAAGGGACAGCAGCTTACCCTGACATTCTTATTTAAAGATGGTACTGCAAGCGAAACGACTGTCACGGTGCCGCCCCCTCAAATCAAATAAACAGTCAAATTAAAGTTGACCAAATAAAAAAGGGAAGCACGATGGCCTCCCCTTTTCTAAAATCTTTCAACCAAGCTAGAAGTTAAATACCGCCTCAATACCAAATGTGCGCGGCAGGTTCGGGAAACGAGCAACGGTGCCAAAGAAATCCCGCAGATCATCCACATATTTCTGCTGATCGGTAAGATTCTTGCCCCAGAGATACACTTCCCAACCATCTTCATTGGACATCAAACCCATGCGCGCATTGATCATGGTCAATTGTTCAATATAATCAAAGGGAACCGTATCACCCAATCTTAACGGTGCCGTCATCTGATTATTTACCGTTGTGTAATAACCGCTTCTATGGGTCAGATCAACACGGAACAGAAAGGTGGAATCAAGCGTTTCCACCTCTTTATAATATTGCAGGCTGGCTGCCGCGTTAAATGTCGTTGCGTTGGGCAGACGATTGCCGGACACATCAGACCCCCCTGTTCCGCCTTCAAGGAATTCGTCAAAAACTGCATCCAGAACACCAAGCGAACCAGTGAATGTCCACTCTTCCGTGGCGTGCCAAGTGGCTTCTGCTTCGATACCTTTGGTCGTGACCTTCGCGGCATTGGTGATCCGGATGGATGTCCGCCCATTGCCAAGATCAACAAACTGGTTGACCTGATAATTATCATAATTGGCAATAAAACCGGCCATATTCAGCTTAAAGCGGTTATCCATAAAGCCGCCCTTGAAACCAATTTCAAAGCTGTCGACAGTTTCCCGCGCGAATTCAAGGCCTTCATTGGCACCCAATTCATCGGCATTGATGAAATCAAGATTGAAACCACCACTTTTATAGCCCGATGAATATTTGGCATAGATATTGACATCATCCGTCACYTTATACATCAGGTTAACGGACGGCGCAAAAAACTTRTCCTGCCGGTCATTGATCAGGGGGGAGGGATTCGCAGGATCATTTCCGGTAGTGCCYGTATTAAAGGCMAGCGCGTTCAGCTGAATGAAWGGCGCAAGGGCAGCAGCTGTGGGAGCAGAATAAAGCCCGACATCCGTAACCGAATCCAGATCAAGAATCGAACCAATGGGGTTTCCGTCTGTACCCGGAAGATTTACAAAGGGGGCCGGGATAGCCAGTGGCCGACCAGAAGAACGACCATCCAAAGTCCAGTTCACGTCTTTATTTTCAATGGAATAACGCATGCCAAAGCCGATTTTAAATTTATCCGTTACCTCGTAGGTTCCATTGACATAAGCGGCATAGCTTTGGGTGCCAACCTCACCAATATTGCTCGTGGTAGAGTTGCCAGGCTCCCCAAAGCCCAATGTCTGACGAATGGTTTCCTGCAAGGGGCCSGGCACACCAAACACGCCAAARTAACCRRCTAGGAAATCRTCGCCCAGAAARACCTCTCTGCGGGTATCGGAATTCTGATTATAATAATAGAGGCCCGCCATATAGGTGAACTTCTCATCATCCGGGGAAATAAACTGGAGTTCCTGAGTAAATTGCTTGTATCGGTCAGCAAAACGGATGCTTACAATATCAAGAGGGGAATAGTCGGTCTGATTGGTATAATCAGCATTGGTATCCCGGTAGCCGGTGATGGACTTTATGGTAAACCCGCCATCTGTTTCATAATTAATATCCAGATGCCCGCCGTAAACATCCCTCTTGTCACTGGGATCCCTGTCAAAAGCCACCGTCCTTTCCGCTGGCTCCGCAGGGGCGGCAACGAAGGCAAATGTATCCGTCAGCGGCTCACCCACCAAAATCAGAGTATCACTGTTCAGGCCATCAAATGAGGCATTGATTTCCAGCTGGTCACTGGCCAGAACCCGCAGTTGCGCCCGATAAGCAATATTGTTAACGTCCATCAGCTTGTTACCGGTGAAGGTATTTTCAATATAACCGTCCCGGTCCGCCTTCGAGACGGAAAATTTGGTGAAGACGCGGTCAGAAATCGGAATATTGRCGTTGCCTTTAAATTCACGGTAATTCAGATTGCCGAGATCAGCGCTAACCTGACCGGAGAATTCTTCWTGGGGTTTTTTCGACACCAGATTAATGGCACCGGCCACGGTATTCTWGCCAAACAAGGTGCCTTGCGGGCCTCGCAATACCTCAACACGTTCTAGATCAAGAAGTTCCTGATTTAATGATGGCGACTGGCCCATATAAACACCGTCCACATAAACCCCGACGCGCGCATCAAAACCGATATTACGGCTTTGCGCGCCCACACCGCGAATGGTCACGGTTGAGCGAAAGTCGTTGGATTGGCTGATTTGCAGRTTGGGAATATATTCSGCRATTGATTTYAAATCGCGAACCCCTGTTTGGTCRATCTSTTYYGCGCCWAGGGCKGACATGGAGATCGGYACATCTCTTAATCGTTCGGATCTTTTCTGAGCGGTCACCACAATGTCTTCAATGACAAAGGCCTCTTCAGCAGAGACGCTATAACTTGCCCCTGACAGGGCTGTGGATAGCGCGATGATAGACGATATTGTTGTAAATTTTTTCATGTTTCACTCCCAAGGATTATAGTTAATTATTTTTTATTCAAATCGCTAATAAAACCAACGTTTATACTAATCCTGATTTTGCCTAATGTTCAAGCATTTAATTATGAATTTTACATATAGCTCCGAAAAAATATCTCTGGAATTATGAATAATTACAATGTACTATGTGTAAACTTTAATTCTTAACGCTCAACTTATCGAGGATAAAACATGACCATAGCCGTTGGTGAAAAACTGCCCGAAGCCACCCTTGTCGAAATGACACAAGACGGGCCAACCCCCCATACGACAGAAGAAATTTTCGGGGGACGAAAAGTTGCCCTGTTTTCTGTGCCGGGGGCTTTTACCCCGACCTGTTCCGCAAAACACTTGCCGGGCTTCATTGAACAAGCCGACGCCTTCAAAGCAAAAGGCATTGATGAAATTGTCTGTATCGCGGTCAATGACGCCTTTGTTATGGGGGCATGGGGCAAGTCTCAGGATGCGGATGGCAAAGTGAGCAYGCTGGCCGATGGCAACGGCGATTTTTCAAAGGCGCTTGGACTGACAATGGACGGCACGGCCTATGGCATGGGCCTGCGCGGCCAACGTTTTTCCATGATTGTCGAGGATGGTGTGGTGACAAGCCTGWATATAGAAGGCCCCGGCGAATTCCATATCTCCAGCGCCGATCATATGCTGACACAGCTGTAAACGTTATTTGGCCTTGAGAAGGAAAGCGCAAACGCCGAGCATCAGCCATCCTGTCATATAAAATAATCCGCCAAGCGGAATCAGATAATGGAACGGCCCCGCTGGTAAAATCGCCACATAATATAACATGCCGCTAAACAAAAAAATGCCCGCGACAAATCCGGTCGCGGACAATTTTAAATAAACTGCCGCCTTCTGTGATTTCTTAACCAGAGGATAGAGCAAACCACAGCCAAATAACGCCAGACTATGAATCAGATGATATAGATTGGCCGTTTTAAATTGCGCTGGGCCTTTTTCCGTCATAAACCCGGATAAAAAATGCGTGCCCAAAGCGCCAAGCAACACAGCAAAAAAACCACATAAGGCTGCGATGACAAGTAGGGGCCGCATGATTAATTAACCCGGATAAGCTCGACGGTGAAAATAAGCGCCGCATTGGGGGGGATGGCGCCCGGTGATCCCTGGGGGCCGTAAGCCAGCTCAGACGGAATGAATAATTTATATTTCGCGCCTTCTTTCATCAACTGCAATCCTTCTGTCCAGCCGCGAATAACCTGATTCAAACCAAAATCTATCGGCTCGCCCCGGTCGTAAGAACTGTCAAATTTGGTGCCGTCAATCAAAGTGCCTTCATAATGAACGGTCACCCGGTCTGCCGCGCCCGGGCTTTTGCCGGTGCCTTCCAGAAGAACTTTATACTGAAGGCCGCTATCGGTGACTTTAACGCCGCTTTTTTCCAGATTCTGCTTCAGAAATTCTTTGCCCTCATCGACTTCAACTTTGAAAAGCTCCACGATAAAAATCAGATCGGAATTAGGCGGAATAGATCCCCCGCCCTGCTCGCCATAAGCAAGCTCGGACGGAATGGTGAATTTATATTTCGCGCCCTCTTTCATCAATTGAACGCCCTCGGTCCAGCCTTTGATCACCCTGTTCAACGGAAAAGTTATGGTCTCGCCCCTGTCATAGGAACTGTCGAATTTGGTGCCATCCATTAATGTCCCTTCATAATGCACGGTAACGCTGTCGTCAGGCGCCGGGCTCGCGCCCGTACCGGCGGTCAGGATTTCATACTTAAGACCACTTTCGGTGGTATGGATTTCATTTATCGATGACATGTCTTGTTCCTTAGCTTGGTTTTCAGCTTGGTTTTCTGGCTCTTTATCAGAGCAAGCCGAAATGAATAGGGCAATGGTCACTGATAAAATCACTGATATTGCGGGTTTTGCGATTTTCTTTATTGGGTTATTTAAAGGGGCCTTCATGCCGAAACTCTCCGTTTATATCGGTTATTGGCAAGAGCTATAACGCAAAAGCTTTAGCGGGCCAAGGTAAAAATGATGCGAGAAAAAACCATATTTTAGCCATAATAGAAAAATATACCGCCTCTTCAACAGGGGGCAGCAAGGGTTCATGTAACTGTTAAATGCTTGTCCTGTTATATTATTATGATATATATGTGTCATAAATATGAAGTTATTGGGCGGAAAACTGTGGTTTCCCGCCTTTATGCGTGTGGTTTAAGCCACGTAAGAACAGAAAAACAAGGTTATTAATTATGTCAAAAATCAAAATAGCAATCGCCGGCATTGGAAACTGTGCCAGCTCCCTTATCCAAGGTCTTTATTTCTACACACCGGAACGTGTTGGTGATACCAAGCAGGTTCCGGGCTTGATGCATTGGGAAGTTGGGGGCTACCGCCCGAGCGATATTGAAGTTGTGGCGGCTTTTGATGTTGATAAACGTAAGGTTGGCAAAGATGTGAACGAAGCCATCTTTGAAAAGCCAAACTGCACGACTGTTTTTCATGGTGATCTGCCCAAAAGCGGTACCATTGTGAAAATGGGCAATGTGCTTGACGGTGTCTCTGATCATATGGCCGATTATGATGATGACCGTACTTTCCTCGTGGCCGACATACCTTCTGCGACCAAAGAAGAGGTCGTTCGCGAATTGAAAGAAAGCGGCGCAGAAATTCTGACCAACTATATGCCTGTGGGATCAGAAGAAGCGGCAAAATTTTACGCGGAATGTGCTTTGGAAGCCGGCGTGGCTTTCATTAATAATATGCCCGTCTTCATTGCCTCCAACCCGGAATGGGCTGAAAGATTCAAAGCCCGCAATCTTCCCATTGTTGGGGATGATATTAAAGCGCAGCTTGGCGCGACCATCACGCACCGTACCTTGACTGATCTGTTCGCCAAACGCGGCGTTGTGCTTGAACGGACCTATCAATTAAATACGGGCGGYAAYACYGAYTTYCTGAATATGAAAAAYCAGGATCGSCTKGAATCCAARAAAATWTCCAARACMGAAGCCGTSCARTCYGTKGCCGGMAMGCGYCTGKCMGAYGATAATATYCAYATYGGCCCATCAGAYTATATYCCMTGGCAGAATGACAAYAARCTTTGYTTCCTGCGYATGGAAGGCGAYCTKTTYGGCGGCGTKCCSATGAATATWGARCTGCGCCTSAGYGTGGAAGACWSCCCCAAYTCWGCCGGYGTKGCCATTGACATGATCCGYTGYTGCAARYTGGCSCTSCTKAACGGSGAAGGCGGCATTWTKCACGGGGCATCCGCYTATTTCTGCAAGCATCCGCCGGTACAATATACCGATGATCAGGCCTATGACATGACAGAAGAGTTTATCGCCAGCCGGGTTAGCGCCCTTAACGCTGCTGAATAATCAACAGAAAAGGTATGATCCGATGAAATGTTTGATTGCCGCTGCCGGTCAAGGTACGAGAATGCGCGAAAAAGGGGAAATAAAACCCCTGATCGAGCTGAATGGTGTGCCGATTATTGAACGGGTGATAAAAAATCTTCTGGCGGGGGGTGTTGATGAGTTTTTTGTCACCAGTGGCTACCGGGGGACCAAACTTCGGGCANTTCTGGATATGCTGGCGGAACGGGATAATATTTCCATCACCCATATCATTAATGAAGATTGGGAACGCCCCAACGGCGTTTCCGTTTTAAAAGCCAAAGATGTCATCGATGGCCCCTTTATCCTGACCATGTGCGATCATCTGTTTGATCCGGAAATCATCAAATCACTATTGGCGCATGATCACGAAGACGGCACGGTGACCTTATGTGTTGATTATAATATTGAAAATCCGGTGGTTGACCTTGATGATGTCACGCGGGTTAATTGTACCCGCTTGCGCATTGAAAATATCGGCAAGGTGATCAAAGATTATAACGCCTTTGACACGGGAATCTTTTATTGTACGGATGCCATGTTTGACGCATTGGAGCAAAGCATCCGCGAGGGCGACGAGAGTATCAGCGGGGCGATGAATGTCCTTGGCAGCTGGGACAAGGCCCGCACATTTGACATCGAAGGCCGCCTGTGKCTCGATGTGGATGATTCAACCGCTTACGGCAAGGCCATTGTCTATGTAGACGAAGGCCGCCTTTAAAATCATTTATATATTTTTTCTGGTGCATTCCCCATAACATGGATAGACTTCATTCGAAATCTTTACATTCGGGAGAAATGAAATGTTACGGAAACTCTTCTTAATAGCGATCGTCTCAGGCATTAATTTCGGGGCTTTTTCCTTCACCGCTCTGGCTGAGAAAAAAGATACATGGTCGATCATTCATGCGGGGACTTTGCTCGCCGATGCGCGAAATGCGCCAACATCACAGCAAAGCATTGTGGTGAAAAACGGCAAAATTCTTGATATTCGAAAAGGTTATATCTCTCCATCAGATCTTCTGGCAGATGTTGCGGGCGGCGTCAATATAACGGTCATTGATTTAAAAGACCAGTTTGTCATGGCCGGGATGATTGACAGCCATACCCATGTCACCGGGGAAAGAGAACCCCACAGCCTGGAAATTGCCGTCACCAGAACATCGTCCGAATATGCCTTGGCAGGTTCGGTGTATGCCCGAAGAATTCTTGATGCCGGCTTTACCACAATCCGTAATGTCGGCGGCCCGCGAGAAGCTGTTTTTGCCCTGCGCAACAGCATCAAAAAGGGGCAGATACTAGGCCCGCGCATTGTGGCAGGCGGCTTGACAATTTCCCCTCTTGGCGGYCACGGCGATCACAATGGTTTTCGCCCTGATGTATTTGGCAAGCCCCATAGCGGGATTTGTAACGGCGCCGATGATTGCCGCCGCGCCGTCAGAAACCAGATTAAATACGGCGCGGATATGATCAAATATGTGGCCACAGGCGGCGTATTAAGCAAAATTGCCACAGGCACCGGCCAACAATTCACCGATGAAGAACAGAATGCCATCGTGCAGGCCGCCCATGCCATGGGCCGTAAAGTTGCCGCTCACGCCCACGGAAAGGGCGGCATTGATACGGCCCTCAGGGCGGGGGTTGATTCCATTGAGCATGGGTCATTCCTTGACAAAGGCAGCATTAAATTGTTCAAAAAAACCGGCGCCTATTTGGTGCCAACCTTGCTCGCTGGTGCCACAGTCGTGGATATTGCCACAAATAAACCGGGGTTTTTCATACCGGAGGTTGAGGCAAAGGCCAAGCTTGTCGGGCCTGTGATGGCCAAGGCGTTATATTCTGCTTATAAGGCGGGCGTTAAAATTGCCTTTGGTACCGACAGCGGGGTCAGCGTTCACGGGGTTAACGGGCGGGAACTGCTGCTGATGGTGAAGGCAGGAATGTCCGAAAAGGATGTGCTGATTTCCGCCACGGTCAATGCCGCTGATCTTATGGGTCTTGCCGGCACCATCGGGACGCTGGACGCGGGAAAAGCCGCAGATATTATTGCCGCCAGGGGCAACCCGTTAACCGACATCGGCACGCTTCTTAGTCCAAGCTTTGTCATGGTGGGCGGCGTTACGGCTGTGGAGTGATCGCCAATATATAATATTATTTCAGATATAGTGCCCCTCCTGCAGGCACCGCCTGCGGTTATTGCCGTTACCGGACTGGACTGCGCCGGCAAGACGAGCTTTGCCAAAAAACTATATGAGGATTTAACACGCAAAGGCATAGACTGCGCGTTGCTGCATATTGATGATTATAACAATCTTGATGTCCAGAAATTAATTTATACCGCACATCAAAACAACGCTTTGACCGCGCCGTTGCTCGATCTTTATTATGAGAACAGCATTCATTATGATGATGTTATTACCGCCATTGCCAAGGCGCGAAAAAGCCATGACGTTACCCTCATTGAAGGGGTGTTTCTGTTCAAGGACTGCCTGATGGCTTCACTGGATATTAAGATATTTTTACCCATAGATCCCGATACGGCGCGGAAGCGCTATTTATCGCGAAAAATACAGGAGAATGATCCTCGCCCGGCCTCGGTATTTGATGATATCTGGCTGCCGTCATTCACGCGCTATTGCGCAGAGACGCAACCCGAAGAAAAACGTGATTTCAGCTACCCTGCCTCATGAAAAAATTATCCGCTCAATTTGTAAGCTATCCAGCAGAAAATAATAGGCCAGAAATATCAGGGCAAATAAGCTGATCAAACCGATCACTTTAAAAATAAAAGAAAATTTATGATATTTCACCCGGTCGCGATGCCGGAAGACATCAAGCATTTCATCTCCAAAATATATAGACAAAAATGTCCCAAGGCCGCTCAGAATAATAATACTCCAATAGGGATACGGGGTCATGATTATTTTCTTGAGCAGAGTGGTAAGAATAGTTTTGTCATAAGACTCCGCACTATATATCAGCGCAAAGCCATTCAGGCTGATCGCCATCGTCCAGACCAGAATTTCACTATAGAGCATACGGACGCCAAATATCAGACGGATGGGAAAATCCAATAGAAATCCGGCATCCGCAACGGGCGTGCATAATACAAAGAAACTCCATGTCAGCGCCGCAACAATCCCCCCTGTCAACAACCCGTATTCATAGCTCAAATAACAGAAATATAACGTGAGCAGGCCAAGGAGAAGCAGGAATTTATACACGACCTCGCGGTGGGTCTCTATTTTATGGATTTTTTTAAAATCAACAGGCAATTGCACTTTCGCTCCTTAATTAAACTTGGCGCTCCCCAATTAAACTAATCAAAACTATTATATATATTTCGTTAGAGGCCCCTTGACAAGTTGTCAGTTTTTCTTTGTGATAAGCTTCCGCAAGCACTATTCACCAGTTTTGACCGCAAGTAAACTCACGCAAGGAATAAACATGAAAATTACTTTTCTGGGCGCAACGGAAACCGTAACGGGGTCAAAATATTTACTGGAAGAAGGCCCGCAAAAAATATTGATTGATTGCGGTCTGTTTCAGGGTCAAAAGCAATTGAGGCTGCGCAATTGGGCCAAGCTGCCGCTTGATCCGGCGGATCTGGATGCGGTTATCTTAACCCACGCCCATATTGATCACAGCGGTTATATTCCGTTATTGGTGAAACAAGGATTTCGCGGCAAGATATACTGCAGTCCTGCGACAAGAGACCTTTGCGCGATCCTGTTACCCGACAGTGGTTACCTGCAAGAAGAAGATGCCCGGCGGGCCAATAAATATGGCTATAGCCGCCACAATCCTGCAAAACCGCTCTATAATCAAAAAGATGCCAGAGATGCGCTGACCTATTTTCATCCCGTGGATTTTGACAAATCTTTTAATATTGGTGGAAAACTCAGGGTCAAACTAAGGCGGGCCGGACATATTCTGGGCGCTTCATTCGTTCAAATAGATAACGGCGAAAAAACCATTGTTTTTTCTGGGGATTTGGGCCGGCCCAATGATCCGGTTATGGTAAGGCCCGAATATATCGACCATGCGGATTATCTGGTGGTTGAATCGACTTACGGTGACAGGCTGCATGACCAGACAGATCCCATGGCAATGATCGGGGAAATTATTTCTAGTACAGCAGCCAAAGGCGGAACAATAGTCATTCCAGCCTTTGCGGTTGGCCGTACTCAAAGCCTGCTTTATTATATTCACCAGCTGAAGCTCGAAGAGAGAATACCCAATATTCCCGTATTTTTAGATAGCCCGATGGCGATCAATGCCACCAATTTATTAAGCCGGCACCAGAAAGACCATCGACTTTCAGCAGATGAATGGGCACAAATCTGTAATGAGGCAACCTATACCAAAACCGTTATGGAATCAAAAGAACTGGACAAGCAGGAGATGCCTTCTGCTATTATATCGGCCAGTGGTATGGCAACGGGCGGACGGGTTTTACATCATTTAAAACGCTATATCGGCGATCATAAAAATACCATTCTCTTCACAGGTTTTCAGGCAAGCGGTACGCGGGGCGACCGGATTATCAGGGGGGAAAAGGAAATCAAGATTCATGRCCAAATGTGGCCGGTTCGGGCGCGCATTGAATATATGACCAATACATCTGCCCATGCGGATTATCAGGAAATCCTGAATTGGCTCGGTCATTTCAAAACCGTCCCAAAGAAAACATTCATAACCCACGGCGAAGCTGAGGCCTCGAAGGCCTTGAAAGAAAAAATCGAAGAAAAATTTAACTGGACTGTTGTTGTCCCCAAATTTAAAGATCAAGTGGAACTATGATGGCCAAGCAGCATGACAAATTATATCTGACCAGACTTGGCATCGACAGTTATAAAGAAGCCGTGATCTATATGCGGGAAGATTGTCATGTCTGCCGGTCTGAGGGATTAACCGCCCATGCCCGCGTTCGGGTAACGCTTGGGGACAAATCTATCATTGCAACATTAAATACCATCAGCTCGGATATATTGGAGAAAGACCATGCGGGGCTTTCAGAATATGCCTGGCAACTTATAAGCGCCAATGAAAATGACATGATCAGCGTTTCCCACGCCCGAACCATTCTATCCATGAGTCATGTCAGATCGAAAATTTACGGCAACCGCCTGTCAGCAGAAGATATCAAAGCGATCATCGAAGATGTATCTGCCGGACTTTACGCCGATATTCACATTGCCGCATTTCTTAGCGCCTGTGCGGGCGGGCGTATGGATATGGAAGAAGTCGTTGACCTGACCCGGGCCATGATTGATGTTGGTAACCGGATCAATTGGGGGGGCGGCCTTGTTGTGGATAAACATTGCGTCGGCGGCTTGCCCGGCAACAGAACGACGCCCATCGTTGTGTCTATTGTCGCGGCATTTGGCCTGATCATACCAAAGACCTCATCGCGGGCGATAACCTCTCCTGCGGGCACGGCGGATACCATGGAGGTACTCGCCCCCGTAGAATTAAATATCAAATCAATGCGCCGGGTCGTYGAGCRGGAAAATGGCTGCATCGTCTGGGGGGGGTCAGTTGACCTCAGCCCCGCCGATGATCTTTTGATTCAGGTGGAAAAAGCCCTTGACCTTGATAGCGAGGGCCAGCTTGTTGCCTCGGTAATTTCCAAAAAAATATCGGCGGGCTCGAACCATATATTGATTGATATTCCCGTCGGCCCGACGGCAAAGGTCCGCGRTATGGGGGCCGCTCAAATATTAGAAAATTATCTGGTTACAGTGGGTAAAGAGCTTGATATTTCCATCAAAACTTTCATAAGCGACGGCACAGCACCCGTTGGGCGCGGCATAGGGCCGGCCCTAGAAGCACGAGATATTGTTGCCGTGTTAAGCGGGGATAGCGCTGCGCCGGCGGACCTAAAGGAACGGGCCATATTATTGGCGGGACATATTCTTGAATTTTCGCCTGATGTGGCCGAAGGAGATGGCATGGTCATAGCCCGGAAAATTCTTGACAATGGCCGCGCATGGCAAAAATTTCAGGCGATCTGCACGGCGCAAGGCGGCATGAGAGAAATTCCAGAGGCACAATATAAGCATATCATTCATGCCCCTCACGGCGGAACTATCCTCTCCATAGATAACCGTAAAATTGCCAAGATAGCCAAGCTTGCCGGCGCACCATATACAAAAGCTGCCGGCGTTGATCTGTATATTCATATGGGTCAGAAAAYTGACAAGGGTGCGCCGGTTTATAGCATTCATGCGGACTCACCCGGTGAATTGGCCTATAGCTTAAATTTCCTTGCCGAAGGAAATCATGTCGTTCAAATAAAGGAAGATTAACAATGGCCATAATTTTTTCTTTCCCGGGCTTTGAAAGCATCGCAAGCCATATCGCCTCTGACCTGAAAATAACGCGCGGCGACATGGAAATACGGCATTTTCCAGATGGGGAAACATATGTCAGGTTAAATAGCCCCGTCGAGGGCCAGCAGGTCATCATCATTTGCGGCCTTGACAAGCCGGATCAGAAAATCATGGGCCTGATGTTTTTTGCGCAGGTTGCCAGGAAAATGGGCGCAAAATCCATCGGCCTGGTCGCGCCTTATCTCGGTTATATGCGTCAAGACAAGCGGTTTCATGACGGCGAAGCCATAACCGCTGATATATTTGCCGGCTTCCTGTCACAAATCGTTGATTGGCTGGTCACCATTGATCCTCATCTTCACCGACATGAAAAGCTGAGTGAAATTTATACTATTCCTGCCGCCGCCATCCATGCCAGCGATCATATTGCAGACTGGGTCAAATCCAACATAGCACGGCCCGTGTTAATCGGCCCCGACGCCGAAAGCAGCCAATGGGTATCCGAGGCCGCAAAGAAAGCCGGCGCGCCTTTTATGGTTCTGAGCAAAATCCGGCGCGGCGACAGGGATGTGGCCGTCTCTTTACCGGATGTGGCAACCTATCATGATCACACGCCGGTTTTGATTGATGATATTATTTCAACAGCTCATACCATGATCGAAACGGTGGTTCACTTAAGGGCGCTCAGCATGAGGCCGCCAACCTGTATCGGCGTTCATGGTATCTTCGCCGGTGACGCCTATGACCGGCTAATGTCTGCGGGTGCGCATCGTATCGTGACCAGCAACAGCATTCCCCATAAATCCAATGATATCGCCATTGAAGATATTCTTGCCACGGCTGTGTCAGCTATGATCAAGAATAACCATAGCCATAAAGGGTAAAGACTTGCATTGGCGGGCTTATACTGCTTAATAGCATTCACAGGGCTGGTCTTTCACTTGAGGGCCGCAAAAAAGATCCAAAGGGTGATAATAATGGATTTCATATGGGTAGGCGTCGCATTTACTTGCGGCTTTATCGTAACAAGAATAGGGCTTCCCCCGCTGGTGGGTTACCTGATGGCGGGATTTGGCCTGCACGCGCTTGGCGTAACGCCGGATGCAACGCTTGAAACATTGTCGGACATTGGTATTACCCTGCTGCTCTTCACCATTGGCCTGAAACTTAACGTCAAAAGTTTATTAAAGACGGAAATATGGGCCGGTGCAACGGGCCATATGGGCGTTATCATCTTAATAACCGCTGTGAACAGCCTGATTTTCGGCTTTCTCGGCGTTACCTATTTCATGGGAATGGATTGGGCATCAGCAGCAATGATCGGCTTTGCGGTAAGTTTCAGCAGCACGGTTTGCGTGGTCAAGATACTGGAAGAAAAGGGTGAATTACGCTCTCGCCATGGTCAGGTGGCTATTGGCATTCTGATCATTCAGGATATCGCTGCCGTGATATTCGTCACCCTTGCCACCGATAAATCACCGTCATGGTGGGCTTTGGCGCTATTTGCCTTGCCCTTGTTAAGGCCCCTGTTACTCAAGCTGCTTCAGCGCTGCGGGCATGGTGAGCTTTTGCCATTAGCGGGGTTTTTCCTGGCTTTCGCAAGCGGGGAATTGTTTGAATTGGTTGGCTTAAAAGCCCATCTCGGCGCCTTGATCATTGCCATGATTTTAAGCGGTGACAGCAAATCAACGGAACTGGCAAAATCATTGATGAATTTTAAGGATATTTTCCTGATCGGCTTTTTCCTGTCAATCGGCTTCACCGCAATACCTACGGCCGATATGCTTGGCATTGCGTTGGTCATGACGGCGGCCCTGCCCATTAAAGCCGGTTTGTTTTTCATCTGGCTGACCCGGTTAAGGCTGCGCAGCCGCAGCGCATTTTTAACTGCCTTAAGTCTCAGCAATTATAGTGAATTTGGCCTTATTGTCCTTTCCGCCAGCGTTCTTCATGGTTTRATGGATAAAGAATGGCTGGTTATAATGGCGCTGGCGGTATCCATGTCATTTGTTTTTTCAAGTATCCTGAATGCCAAAGGCCATGCCTTATATGCCCTGTGGGGGGATTATTTAAAAAAATTCGACCATCCTGACCGCCTGCCAGAGGACCAGTTTTCCAAGCCTGAAGGCGCTGAGGTTCTTGTGATTGGCATGGGGCGTGTGGGGGCCGGGACTTATGATACCCTGCAAGAGAAACTGCCCCTGACGGTCSTCGGCATAGAAACCGATCAGGAAAGAGTAGAAGAGCATATATCAAAAGGCCGAAAGGTCATCATTGCCGATGCGGAAGACCCCGACTTCTGGGCCCATATCGATCTCAAGCCTATCAGCCTGATCATGTTCGCCATTCCAAATTACGTCGATATTGTGGAAGTGATAAATCAATTAAAGCAAGCGGGATATACCGGAAAAACCGCCGGCATAATTCGATATGAGGATGAACGGGAACAGCTAAAGGATGCCGGCATTGATGTAATCTATAACTTTTATCAAAAGGCCGGGGACGGTTTTGCCGCCCAAACGATGGAACGTCTGGATYTAAAGCAAAATATATAATAAGAAACCCAGAGCKTAAATATTACAAGCCTGTGCCTTATCGTGCCCGCCCCTTATCGTGCAAGAGACCTGCCCGTAGAGCCCAGATCTGCAATCGCCTCATCAAGGCGCGTTACAAAACCTTGCTCTGCGGCGCGAAGACATTTGCGCGGGTCATATTTCTTTTTATAAGGTGTCCCATCCTCAGGATCAATTTGATACTTAAAGGCCNTGGCATTATCATCCACATATTTGCCGATAGCATTTGAAAAGGCAAATTGCGTATCCGTATCAATATTCATCTTGAATACGCCGTAAGTCAGCGCCTCGGAGATCTTGGCCTTTTCAGAACCGGAGCCACCGTGGAAAACCAGATTCAACGGATTTTCTGCTGTATTATGCTGCTCCCGTACCAATGCCTGACTGTTCCGCAGAATTTCAGGCCTTAACTGCACATTGCCGGGYTTATAGACCCCATGAACATTGCCAAAGGAGGCCGCGACGGAAAAATGGCCAATCGGCGTTAAAAGCTCATAAGCCTTCAGAACATCTTCGGGCTGGGTATAAAGATGGGAGCTGTCCGCATTCTCGTCAATATCATGCCCGACCCCGTCTTCTTCGCCGCCCGTGATCCCCAGCTCAATCTCAAGGCTCATATCCAATTTTGCCATACGGGCGAGAACCCGCGCGCACTCACCCAAGTTATCATCAATATCCTCTTCTGACAGGTCGAGCATATGTGAGGTATATAACGGGCGGCCATGGGCCCTATAATGCGCCTCGGAATGATCAATGAGAGCATCAATCCAAGGCACCAGTTTCCGATTGGCATGATCCGTATGCAGAACCACACAGATGCCATAATGTTCCGCCAAAAGATGAACATGCTGGGCGGCCGATACCGCGCCGAGGACTTTTGCCTGAAAACTGTCTTCCATGCCTTGTCCGGCATAAAATTGTGCGCCGCCATTGGAAAATTGGATGATAATGTCACTGTTANTTTTTGCTGCGGCTTCCATAACCGCATTAACGCTGTTGGTCCCGACACAATTCACCGCAGCCAGCGCATAACCGCCGTCCTTGCAGGCATTAACAAGTGTAATATAGTCTTCGCCGCTCACGACACCCGGTTTAAGAGCCATCCGATAAATCCTTGATTTTCATAATTGGAATAGAAACATTCATTATATGAACTGCCCGATATATCGCAAGCATTATACTAAAAAAAGCAGCCTGACCGAGCTGCTTTTTCAAATTACTTTAAATATATAGCAATATTAAGCTGCTTCGGTTTCTTCCGCAACGGCTTCCATTTCTGGCCCGCTGGTTTGACCTTTGGCACTCTCGTCACGATCAACCAGTTCAATGACGGCAACCGGTGCTGAATCACCATGCCGGAAACCGGCTTTTAAGATACGGATATAGCCGCCCGGACGTTCTTTATAACGTTCCGCCAAAACATCAAATAATTTGCTTAATACATCCGTATCCTTACCTTCACGAAAGGTATTTTTCGCGATAACCGGAAGTTTAGACGCCGCCTGACGGCGAGCATGCAAAGATCCGCGCTTACCCAAAGTGATCAAACGCTCAACGATAGGGCGCAGCTCTTTGGCTTTTGGCAAAGTTGTTACGATCTGCTCATGCTTTAACAGCGCATGGGCCATATTTGCAAACATCGCTTTACGATGTGAACTTGTTTTATTCAGCTTACGCCCAGCTCTACGATGGCGCATATCTCTTACTCCTTGAGGGGGTATCCACTTAGGGGGACCCTACCCAATTAAAAATCCAAAATTAAAATTCTTGTTCCATTTTCTTGACAAGCTCGTCAATATTTTCTGGTGGCCAGCCCGGATTATCCATCCCAAGGCGCAAGCCCATGGTAGAAAGAACTTCTTTAATTTCATTCAGTGACTTACGGCCAAAATTTGGGGTACGAAGCATTTCTGCTTCGGTCTTACGCACAAGGTCACCGATATAAACAATATTGTCATTTTTCAGACAATTTGCCGAACGAACAGACAATTCCAGTTCATCAACACGCCGCAGAAGGTTACGGTTGAAGTCCGGCTCATTTGATTCTTGCTCAGCGGCAACATCTTCCGGCTCATCAAAATTGATGAAAGTTTGAAGCTGGTCTTGCAATATACGCGAAGAATAGGCCAAGGCATCTTCAGGTGTTATCGTCCCGTTAGTCTCAATGGTCATAATCAGTTTGTCATAATCCAGAATCTGACCTTCACGGGTATTTTCAACGCGGTAGCTGACCTTGCTGACCGGGCTGAATAAACTGTCCACGGGAATGAGGCCAATCGGCGCATCATCCGGACGGTTATTCACCGCCGCAACATAGCCCTTGCCTGTTTCAACCGTCAATTCCATGCGCAGCTCTGCGCCATCATCCAAGGTACAGATCACAAGATCAGGATTATGAATGGTAACATCAGCAACTTCGCTGATTTGACCGGCTGTCACCTCGCCCGGGCCTGTGGCCTGAAGCGTAAGGCGCTTCTCGTCAACGCCTTCCATTTCAACGGCAATCTTCTTGATATTCAGGATAACGTCTGTGACATCTTCACGAACGCCCGGAATAGAAGAAAATTCATGCAAAACATTGTCGATATGAATAGATGTTACGGCGGCCCCCTGAAGAGATGACAATAACACCCGGCGCAATGAATTGCCCAAGGTCATGCCATAACCACGTTCCAGCGGCTCCGCAACGATCGTTACTTTTCTACGCTCTTCACCAACTTGTTTAACTTCAAGCTTAGACGGCTTTATTAATTCCTGCCAATTCTTCTGGATCACGGTTTAAATCCTCGTAAGTTACTGGTTTCAATTTGCCTGATATTTTATTTCGTCGGGCAAATACCATAAAACCCTGCTGTTACCCAAAGTAGCAGCAGGGGAAATTCAATTTATTATACTCTGCGCCGTTTCGGCGGGCGGCATCCATTATGCGGAATTGCCGTCACATCGCGTATGGTCGTGATTGTAAAGCCTAACGCCTGCAAAGCACGAAGCGCGGATTCCCGGCCTGAACCGGGGCCCTTAACCTGGACTTCCAAGGTTTTCATCCCATGTTCCTGAGCTTTTTTGCCGGCATCTTCCGCGGCCATCTGCGCCGCATAGGGCGTAGATTTGCGGGAACCTTTAAAGCCCATAACACCGGATGTTGACCAGGCAATCGCATTGCCTTGCGCATCGGTTATCGTAATAATGGTATTATTAAATGTAGAATTCACATGGCAGACGCCATTAGTGATATTCTTACGTTCTTTGCGCTTTACGCGTTTCTCTTCAGCCATTTCAGTACCTTATTTCTTCTTACCGGCGATAGCAACGGCCTTACCCTTACGGGTACGTGCATTCGTGCTTGTCCGTTGACCACGTACAGGAAGCTTCTTACGATGACGCAGGCCACGATAAGACCCAAGGTCCATCAGACGCTTGATATTCATCGCCGTGTCCCGGCGCAGATCACCTTCCACCATACAATCACTATCGATTGTTTCACGAATTCTGATGACTTCCGAATCATTCAGCTGGTTAACCCGAGTTTCAGGCTTGATACCAACCGTATCACAAATTTGTTTCGATATTGCAGGACCAATCCCATGGATATAGGTCAAAGCAATTACCACCCTCTTTCCGGGGGGTATATTCACGCCAGATATACGCGCCACGATCGTTTCTCCCGATCTAAAAATTCATTAAACAGCAACTTCACCCGCTTACCTGTGAAGGTAAACCGTGAAGTTGCGCGATTATATGTATTAAAACCCTTCAGTCAACCATAGAGACAAAACTTTTTGAAAGTTTTTATCTGCAAGATTTACAGCTGGTTTAATACATCATTTATTTGAACGGTGACATCATCAATGTCAGCCATTCCATTAACAGTTCTCAAAACCCCCTTTTGCTCATAAAAGGGCAGCAAAGGGGCCGTTTGTGCATGATATGTTGCCAGTCTTTCGATAACCGTTTCACGGTTATCATCAGAACGGCGGTTGAAATTCGTAGAACCACAGCTGTCACACACGTCAGCCTGKTGTGGTTTTAGGTTAGTGTCATGGTAACCCTGATTACATTGCGCACATGTATAGCGACCTGCAATCCGATCAACAAGAGATTCGTCATTCACCTTCATCTCGATAACAACATCGACATGCAGGCCCTTATTCTTCAATAGTTTGTCCAGTGCTTCGGCTTGGGCAACTGTACGCGGAAATCCATCAAGCAGGAAACCCTGTTTGCAATCGTCTTCCTCTATACGATCCGCGATAATACCGATGACAATTTCGTCTGTGACCAGCTTACCCGCGTCCATAAATTCTTTGGCTTTTTTGCCAACTTCGGTTCCGGCTTTTTTTGCCGCACGCAGCATATCACCCGTCGAAAGCTGAACCAAACCTTTGGTATCCATAATGCGCTGAGCTTGCGTACCCTTGCCCGCGCCGGGTGGGCCAAGTAAAACGATAATCATCTACGTTTCCTTCCCTTGCCTCTGATTTTGGATTTTTTCAACAGCCCTTCATATTGGTGGGCCATCAAATGGCTGTGAATTTGTGCAACCGTATCCATGGTCACGCTGACCACGATCAAAAGTGATGTCCCGCCAAAATAAAATGGTATGGCATATTTAGCCCGCAAAACTTCTGGCAGCAAACATACAAGCGTCAGGTAAAGGGCGCCAACAGTCGTCAGCCGTGTCAAAACAAAATCCAGATAAGTCGCTGTATTTTTACCCGGACGAATGCCGGGGATAAAGCCGCCATATTTCTTGAGGTTGTCCGCCGTTTCTTCAGGATTGAATTGAATAGCCGTATAAAAGAAAGCGAAAAAGATAATACCGGCGGCATAAAAAGCCATATAGAGTGGCTGGCCGGGGCCAAGCAATGTGGTCACCGTCGTCATCCATTCCGGCCCGCCATCAGCCGCAAATCCCGCGACAGTCATCGGCATAAGAAGCAGGGATGAGGCAAAAATTGGCGGAATAACGCCGGCTGTATTCAGCTTAAGCGGCATATGGGACTGTTCACCCTTTGACGCACCCGTCGCCGTTTGACGCTTGGGATATTGGATCAGCAGTTGCCGCTGGGCCCGTTCCATAAAGACGATGAAGGCAATCACGACAACAACCATCACAATCAAACCAACAATCACCAATGGCCCGCCAAGCTGGCCTTTGGAACTTAATTCCAGAGTACCAACGATAGCAGAAGGCAATTCCGCAACAATGCCCGAGAAAATGATCAATGAAATCCCGTTGCCCACGCCGCGCGCCGTAATCTGTTCCCCCATCCACATGAGTAAAAGCGTGCCGCCAACAAGCGTAATCACGGTTGTCGCAATGAAGAACATCCCGCCGCCTTCAAGGGCAATACCGCCTGACTGCAGGCTCGTTGCAATGGCGTAACCCTGTACGATTGTCAGAAGAACCGTACCATAACGGGTATATTGATTGATTTTCTGGCGGCCTGCTTCACCTTCTTTTTTCAGCTGACCTATGGTCGGTGAAATAGACGTCATCAACTGCATGATAATAGAGGCCGAGATATAGGGCATAATGCCCAAGGCAAAGACGCTCATCCGTGAAATAGCACCGCCATTAAACAGATCGAGCATCCCCAGAATGCCCTGCTGATTGGCTTCGAACATACGTGCCAGCTCAACAGGATTAATCCCGGGCAATGGGACATATGTTCCAAGCCGGTAAGCAATAAGGGCAAACAGGGTAAACCAGATACGCTTCTTCAGCTCAGTGGCCTTGGAAAAGGCGCCGAAGTYCAGATTTGCTGCAAGTTGTTCAGCTGCTGATGCCATCTCGTATAATCCCTGTTACCAATAATATTATTTGGAAGCTTCCTGAGATGCTGCCGCGGGCGATGCTGTTACGGTAACCGTTCCGCCAGCTTTTTCAACAGCCGCTACTGCCGCCACAGAAGCACCAGACACTTCGATATTCACTTTAGATTTCAGTTCGCCTTTTGCCAGCAACCGAACGCCATCTTTCACACCATTAACCAGCCCTGCTTCTTGCAACAGGTTAATTGTAATGGCCTTTTTAGGATCCAGTTTCTTGGCATCAATGGCTTCTTGTAATCCGCCAAGATTAACRGGAACRAAMACCTTACGGTTAATATTGTTAAAGCCGCGTTTAGGCAGACGTTGATAGATGGGCATCTGCCCGCCCTCGAAGCCTTTTATAGCAACCCCTGAACGGGATTTCTGACCTTTTACGCCGCGTCCGCCGGTTTTACCCGTACCTGAACCGATGCCGCGCCCGATGCGTTTGCGGTCTTTAGTTGCGCCTGGATTATTGGCAATTTCATTAAGTTTCATGGTCTTTACCTTGTCACCTTTTCCCTATGACTATCATATGGGGAGGGATTATACTTCTTCAACCTTCACCATATGGCGAACCTTGTGGATCATWCCACGAACAGATGGCGTATCCTCTAATTCACGGGTGCGRTTYATTTTATTTAAACCAAGACCAATGAGCGTTGCCCGTTGGTCTTGAGGACGACGGATCGGGCTACCGGTCTGCGTTACCTTTAACATTTTTTTATCAGCCATTAGATCACTCCGTAACTTCTTGAGCAACTTCAGGTGCAGCGGCTTCACGTTCGCCGCGTCGGCTTACGATTTCGCTAACCTTCTTGCTACGTTTGGCGGCAATCATGCGCGGGGAAGATTGTTGCTTAAGCGCATCAAAAGTTCCGCGAACCATGTTGTAAGGATTAGATGAGCCCACTGATTTGGTCACAACATCCTGTACGCCCAATGCTTCGAAAACAGCCCGCATGGGGCCACCGGCAATGATGCCTGTACCTGCTTGTGCGGAACGAATAATCACTTTACCGGCGCCGTGACGGCCTTCGATATCATGATGCAGGGTTCTGCCTTCACGCAGCGGAATACGCACCATTGATTTTTTTGCTTCYTCYGTWSCCTTGCGRATMSMYTCRGGAACYTCSCGKGCCTTRCCCTTGCCAAAACCAACCTGACCTTTGCCGTCACCGACAACAACCAATGCCGCAAAGCCAAAACGACGCCCGCCCTTGACCACTTTGGCCACGCGATTGATATGAACCAATTTTTCAATCAGATCACTTTCCGGCTGACGGTTATCTTTTTCATACCGTGCCATATTATATTCCCTTCATACGCACTAAAAATTCAGGCCAGCGGTGCGCGCGGCATCTGCAAGAGCCTTTACCCGGCCATGGAAAAGAAAACCACCCCGATCAAAAACCACTGTATCAACACCGGCGCTCTTGGCGCGGTCTGCAATTAATTTTCCAACTTCTGCTGCTGCATCAGCATTGCTGCCAATTTTCAGAGCTTTACGCAGGTCAGCATCCAATGTGGATGCCGCGGCAACGGTAACGCCCTGCGCATCATCAATAACCTGCGCATAGATATGCTGGTTTGTGCGATGTACAGAAAGCCGGGGCCGTCCTGTTGYCACCTTGCGGATACGAGTCCGTACCCGGTTCCGGCGACGATTAAATAACTTYTTACCACTAAGCATAACGAGCACCTATTATTTTTTCTTGCCTTCTTTACGGAAGACATATTCATCGGAGTATTTAACACCCTTGCCTTTATAAGGCTCTGGTTTGCGCCATTCACGAATTTCCGCAGCGACCTGACCAACTTTTTGCTTGTCGATACCGGAAATGATGATGGTCGTCTGATCCGGGCATTTCACGTCAACACCTTTGGGAATCGCATAAATAACATCATGACTATACCCAAGCTGAAGCTGGACATTGCTGCCCTTAACGGCGGCGCGATACCCAACACCGACCAAAAGCAATGTCTTGCTGTAGCCCTTTATAACGCCTTCTACCAGATTTGCGACCAAAGTGCGCTGCATGCCCCACATTGACCGGGCACGCTTTGTATCACCAACTGGGGTTACTAAAATTTCACCATTCTCAAGCTTCGCTTCGACATCCGCAACGAATGTCATTGCAAGCTCGCCTTTTGGTCCCTTAATCGTAAGTTCCTTACCATTAAGATTTGCTTCTACACCCTGAGGTACAGCAACAGCTTTCTTACCAATTCTAGACATAACTTCTATCCTTAGAATACTGTGCAGATGATCTCGCCRCCAACATTCTGAGCGCGAGCTTCAGAATCGGAAAGTACACCTTTAGGGGTTGAAACAATAGAAATACCCAGGCCATTCCTGATGCGCGGCARATCTGCCACAGAAGAATAAACCCGAAGCCCTGGCTTTGATACCCGCTTAATCTCGCGGATGACCGGACTTCCTTCATGATATTTCAGCTCAATAYTAATCWGTGGCTTACCGGTTTGGTCTTCATTACGGTTATATCCACGAATAAAGCCTTCGCGTGCTAACACATCAAGTACACGTTGACGCATGTTAGACGCAGGCGAACTAACAGTTTCTTTATTAACACGTTGTCCATTACGTATACGTGTCAGCATATCTGCTAGAGGATCACTCATTGACATTAGTCTGTCCTCCTTACCAGCTCGATTTCGTAACGCCGGGAAGATAGCCACTAGAAGCTAAATCACGGAGAGAAATACGAGACATTTTAAATTTACGATGATAGCCACGGGGGCGACCGGTTACTTGACAACGATTACGAAGGCGTGTTGGCGCACTGTTGCGCGGCAACTTGGCCAACTTGAGCCGGGCCATGAATTGMYSYTCAGGTGACAATTCAGGATCAACCGCAGCTTTTTTCAAAGCAGCCCGCTTGTCAGCAAACTTTGCGACCAAACGTTCCCGTTTCATGTTTTTTTCTATAGCACTTGTTTTAGCCATATCAGATTTTCCTGCCTATTCTATTTCTGGTCTGTTCTCTGGAACGGCATCTGAAAACCCGTCAGAAGCGATCTTGCTTCGTCATCGGTCTTGGCAGATGTACAAATGATGATGTCCATACCCCGTGTATCGTCTACGTCATCATAGGCGATTTCAGGGAACACCAACTGTTCTTTCAATCCAAGAGCATAGTTGCCCCGGCCATCAAAACTCGTTGGGCGAACACCGCGAAAGTCACGAACGCGCGGCAAGGCGATCTGAATCAAGCGATCCAGGAACTCATACATGCGGTTACCGCGCAGGGTTACCTTACAGCCGATTGCCATTTCTTCACGAAGCTTAAACGTCGCARTAGATTTTTTGGCAAGTGTCGTAACAGGTTTCTGGCCAGAAATTTTGGTCATTTCCTCAACAGCCTTTTTGACCTTCTTGCTGTCGCCGACCGCTTCACCAACACCCATGTTAATGACAATCTTCTCGAGGCGGGGAATTTGCATCACATTGACAAATTTGAATTCTTTTTGCAGGCTGTCACGCACTTCATTTTGATAAACTTCGCGCAAACGAGGGATATATTTAGACATTAGATCTTCTCCCCTGATGCTCTGGAAATACGAACCTTGGTGCCGTCTTTTTCGATTTTGAAGCCGGCTTTTGTCGCAGTACCGGATTTTGGATCAATCAAAGCCAGATTGGAAACATGAATTGAGGCTTCCTTGGATTTGATGCCGCCTTCTTCTGTTTGAGTCTGGCGTGTATGGCGTTTAACCATATTGATACCCTGAACAACGGCGCGAGATTTGGCGGTAATCATTTCTGTGATTGTGCCTTTCTTGCCTTTGTCCTTACCGGTCAGGACGATCACTTCATCACCCTTTTTAATTTTAAATTTTGCGGTGGCCATTACAGTACCTCCGGTGCAAGAGAAATAATTTTCATATGGTTAGATGCACGGAGCTCGCGTACCACAGGGCCAAAGATACGCGTTCCGATCGGCTCATTCTGTTTATTGATCAGAACAGCGGCGTTCCCATCAAACCGAATGGCAGTCCCATCAGACCGTTGAATATCTTTCTTTGTGCGGACGATAACAGCACGATGCACCTGACCTTTTTTTACTTTGCCGCGCGGAATTGCTTCCTTAATACTTACGACAATAGTATCGCCAACGCCGGCAACCCTGCGATGAGAGCCCCCAAGCACCTTGATACACTGGACGCGACGCGCGCCCGAGTTATCGGCTATGTCAAGATTGGTTTGCATTTGAATCATTGGTTTATTCCAACTTTGTTACACTAAATTTGAGAACACTTGTTTTAAGCGTTTTCGACAATTTTCCAAGTCTTATTTTTGGAAATCGGACGACATTCTTCAATACGAACAATCTCGCCCACTTTACATTTATTGCTTTCATCATGCGCATGATATTTTTTAGTACTGCGCAATACTTTGTGAAGCAACGGGTGTTTAAATCGACGTTCCACAAGAACGACAATGGTTTTGTCATTWTTGTCGCTGACGACTTCACCTTGCAAAATACGTTTAGGCATTTGTTTCTACCTTCTCTGATTGGTTAAGCTGCGTGCGAACACGGGCAATATCCCGGCGAACCACACGCACACGAGCGGTATTTTCTAATTGGGCTGTCGCACGCTGAAAACGCAAATTGAACTGCTCTTTTTTCAGATCAAGAAGAAGGCCCTTTAGCTCTTCTGCCGACTTAGCCTTAATTTCTGATGGTTTCATCTCATTCATTCCTAACTACTGGCCTAACTACTGGCCTAATTTTTGGCCTAATTTTTGGCCTACCTAGTCGCCAAGGCGCGTCACAAAGCGCGTGGCGATCGGCAGCTTGGCCGCCGCACGCTCGAAAGCTTCGCGGGCGATATCAAGCGGCACCCCATCCATTTCAAACATGATACGACCAGGTTTAACTTTACAGACCCAGAATTCGACAGACCCCTTACCTTTACCCATACGAACTTCGGCAGGCTTTTTTGATACAGGAACATCAGGGAAAATCCGGATCCACACTTTACCTTGACGTTTAATATGGCGCGTCATGGCACGGCGTGCGGCTTCGATCTGACGTGCCGTTACCCTATCCGGCTCCAAAGCCTTAAGACCACAGGATCCAAAAGTGAGCGACGTGCCCCCTTTTGCAACACCATGAATACGGCCTTTATGCGCCTTGCGGAATTTTGTTTTTTTCGGTTGAAGCATAATCTCTACCTTGCATTCCGAGGAGATCTAGGGGACCGCGGAGGCCGGCCACCACCAGCATTGCCGCCAGAACTCTTCTGCTGTTCATTGATACGGTTATCACGCGCCATGGGATCATGTTCCATGATTTCGCCCTTGAAAATCCATACTTTAACGCCGATGATACCATAAGGTGTCTTGGCACGGCTTTCGGCATAGTCAATATCGGAACGAAGCGTATGGAGCGGCACGCGGCCTTCGCGGTACCATTCGGTACGCGCAATCTCAGCACCGCCAAGGCGGCCAGCGGTGTTGATCCGGATACCAAGGGCACCAAGGCGCATCGCGCTTTGCATAACCCGTTTCATGGCACGGCGGAAAGCAACCCTGCGCTCAAGCTGTTGACTGACACTGTCAGCGACCAATTGAGCATCAATTTCCGGCTTGCGTATTTCAACAATATTCAGGCTCACATCAAGGGCGACAGTCATACCGGCAATAGCTTTACGCAGCTTTTCGATGTCCGCGCCTTTTTTGCCGATAATAACGCCAGGACGTGCGGAATAGATCGTTACGCGGGCTTTTTTAGCGGGACGCTCAATCACGACACGGCTGATACTTGCCTGCTTTAACTTTTCCATAAGATAGGCGCGTATGGCAAGATCTTCATGAAGTAAGTTTGCGTAATCATCGCCATCTGCGTACCAGCGACTATCCCAGGTACGATTGATTCCAAGGCGAAGACCGATTGGATTAACTTTTTGACCCATTATGCTTGCTCCTCAACCTCACGGACCAAAATCCGCAACTGACTGAATGGTTTTAATATTTTTCCTGTCCGGCCACGAGCCCGTGGACGGAAACGTTTCATGACCAAAGATTTGCCAACACTTGCCTCGGCAACAACCAAGCTGTCTACATCAAGACCATGGTTGTTTTCCGCATTGGCAATAGCAGATTCAAGGACGCTTTTCACGTTACCGGAAATACGACGTTTTGAGAAAGTAAGATCCGCAAGAGCTTTGTCGACTTTCTTGCCGCGAATGAGACCAGCCACCAGATTTAATTTCTGTGGGCTAACACGAACCATTCTACATACGGCTAATGCTTCGTTGTCCGCAATGCGGCGTGGTGATTTTTTCTTACCCACGATTTCTACCTCTTCCTAGCTTTTTTGTCTGCGCCATGACCGTAATAGGTACGGGTTGGAGCGAATTCACCAAGCTTATGGCCAACCATATCTTCTGTTACGTAAACAGGGATAAATTTGTGACCGTTATGTACATTAAATGTTTGTCCGACGAATTGCGGCAAAATGGTTGACCGACGAGACCAAGTCTTGATCGGTGAATTTTTACCTGAATCTGTCATTGCTTCTGATTTCTTAAGCAAATGCAGATCGACGAACGGACCTTTCCAAACTGAACGTGACATATGTCTCTAGCCCTTCTTGCGTTCGTGACGTGACCGTACGATAAAACGATCTGTCGACTTGTTACTACGTGTCCGCTTACCTTTAGTAGGCTTGCCCCATGGCGTCACGGGATGACGACCACCGGAGGTGCGACCCTCGCCGCCGCCGTGCGGATGATCAACCGGGTTCATGGCAACGCCGCGAACGGATGGACGTCTGCCAAGCCAGCGATTACGACCGGCTTTGGCCAGCTTGATGTTCTTGTGATCCGGATTGGATACGGCACCGATAGTCGCCATGCAAGCCGAAGGAACATAACGCTGTTCACCCGAAGATAACCGAATAAGTACTTGCGCGCGATCCCGGCCTGTGACTTGCACATATCCACCAGCAGAGCGAGCAATCTGCCCCCCCTTTTTTGGCTTCATTTCAACATTATGCACAATAGAGCCAACCGGAACACTATATAATGGCATCGCATTACCGGGCTTCACATCAACTTTTTCACCGGCGATAACTTTATCACCAACGTTCAATCGTTGCGGTGCCAGGATATAAGCCTGCTCACCATCGGTATATTCGATCAAGGCAATGAAAGACGTCCGGTTGGGATCATATTCCAAATGCAACACTGTCGCATCCATATCCCATTTCTGACGTTTAAAGTCGATCATGCGGTAGGTGCGCTTATGCCCGCCCCCGCGCCGACGCGCCGTGATGCGGCCATGATTATTACGGCCACCGGATTTCGTCAAACCTTCAGTCAATGACTTAACAGGCTTACCTTTCCATAGATCTGAACGATCAACCTGAACAAGGCCGCGCTGACCGGGAGATGTCGGATTATATGTTTTTAACGCCATCGTCCTATACTCCCGTTGTCACATCGATGGATTGACCTTCAGCCAATTGCACCATTGCTTTTTTATAATCGTTTCTGCGGCCCATTATGCCTTTGAAACGCTTTGTCTTACCCTTGACACGCAGCGTGTTGACATCTTCAACCTTCACGCCAAACAGCCCCTCTACCGCAGCTTTGATTTGCGGCTTTGTTGCTGTTAGCGGAACCTTGAAGACAATCTGATTCTGCTCGGACATCAACGTGGTTTTTTCCGTGATCACGGGGCCAAGGATGACATCATAATGCTTAATATCGGTTTCTTTATCCGTCATTTTAGCCTCTCCATCAGGCTTACTACGGCCGCTTTGGTCAATACCAGCTTTTCGGCACGTAGAATGTCATAAACATTCGCGCCTTGCGTGGGCAACACATCAACATAGGGAATGTTATTCGCAGCGAGTAGAAAGTTTTTATTTACTTCGGCACCATCAATAAACAAAACCTTTTCCAGACCAAGCTTGTCCAGCTTGACTTTCAAGTCTTTTGTCTTGCTGGCCTTAAGAACCATATCTTCAATAATGATAAGATTACCATTTGCAAGCTTTGAAGACAAAGCCGTTTTAAGGCCAAGCAATCTGATTTTCTTGGGAAGGCCATAGCCATGAGACCGTACGACCGGCCCGAATGCACGGCCACCTCCGCGGAATTGACTAACTTTACCAGCACCATGACGGGCTGTACCGCCGCCTTTTTGCTTGCCGATACGTTTTGTTGTACCTGTTATCTCACCCCGCGTCTGAACCTTATGGGTTCCGGCGCGGCGTTTTGCCAACTGCCATACCACAACCCGCTGAAGGATATCAGCCCGTTCCGGCAAGGCGTAGATGCTATCAACAAGGTCGACATTGCCGGCCTTTTTTGCATCGAGTGTAATTACTTCGGCTTTCATGGCTTATTCCTCACTCTTTTCGGCGGCACCATCCGCCGCCGCTTCAACAGCAGCAACAGCGCGCACCGCGCCGGGATAAGGCGCATCGGTATTCGCGGGCTTCTTAACGGCATCATTGATAAATATCCAACCGTTTTTAGCACCGGGAATCGCCCCCTTAACAAGAAGCAAACCTTCGCTCAAATCCGCGCCGACAACCTCTAGGTTAAGAATGGTCTTGCGCTCTGACCCCATATGGCCCGCCATCTTTTTACCCTTGAATACGCGGCCCGGATCTTGACATTGACCCGTGGAACCATGTGATCTATGAGAAATAGACACACCATGCGTTGCCCTCAGGCCCGAAAAGTTATGACGTTTCATGGCACCGGCAAAACCTTTACCCTTGGAAATACCCGTCACATCAACCATTTGGCCCGCAATAAAATGCTCAACCGTGATTTCCGCGCCAATATCCAAAAAAGCATCATCCGAGATACGGAATTCAACAAGTTTTGCTTTTGGCTCAACCTTGGCTTTTGCAAAATGACCCCGCATAGGCTGCGTCGTCCGTTTAACTTTGGCTTTACCCGCCCCGAGCTGTAGGGCGTTATAGCCGTCTTTATCTGTTGTTTTATGAGAAACAACCTGACAATTATCAACATGCAGTACGGTGACCGGAATATGTTTTCCGCCCTCCGCAAAAACACGCGACATGCCAACTTTTTTAGCAATTAATCCTGCACGCATTTTTCTAACCCTGCAACTTAATTTCAACATCAACACCAGCTGCAAGATCGAGCTTCATCAGCGCGTCCACAGTTTGCGGTGTTGGCTCTACGATATCCAAAAGACGCTTGAATGTGCGCATCTCGAACTGCTCACGGGACTTTTTATTCACATGCGGCGAACGCAATACGGTGAATTTTTCAATCCGCGTCGGCATAGGAATAGGGCCGCGTACGCTAGCACCTGTTCTTTTAGCTGTATTGGCAATCTCGCTTGCGGCCTGATCAAGTATACGATGATCAAATGCTTTTAGGCGAATGCGAATATTTTGTGATTCCAACATAAATACTTACGCGAGCCTTTAGGCCCGCGCTCCTAATCCTTAATTATTCAATGATTTTTGCAACGACGCCGGCGCCGACGGTGCGGCCGCCTTCGCGGATCGCAAAACGAAGGCCTTCGTCCATGGCAATGGGGTAGATCAATTCAACATTAACCTCAACATTRTCRCCAGGCATTACCATYTCAACACCATCAGACAARGTCACAACACCCGTAACATCCGTCGTACGGAAGTAAAACTGTGGACGATARTTGGTGAAAAACGGCGTATGACGCCCGCCCTCTTCCTTGGTCAGAATATAGGCTTCCGCTTTGAACTTTTTATGTGGCTTCGTTGTGCCAACATGTGCCAGAACCTGACCGCGCTCAACGTCTTCGCGCGCAACGCCCCGGATCAACGCGCCGATGTTATCACCAGCCTCGCCTGTATCCAGAAGCTTGCGGAACATTTCAACGCCGGTAACCGTTGTTTTCACCGTGTCTTTAACGCCAACAATCTCAACTTCTTCACCAACCTTGACAATACCGCGTTCAACACGCCCCGTCACAACAGTTCCCCGGCCAGATATGGAGAATACATCTTCAATCGGCATCAGGAAGGCACCTTCAATGGCACGCTCCGGCTGCGGGATATATTCGTCAACAGCCTTCATCAACTTAATGATTGATTCTTTACCAATATCATCATCCCGGCCCTCAAGCGCTGCCAARGCAGAACCCGCRATAATCGGAATATCGTCGCCCGGAAAATCATATTCGGATAGCAATTCACGAATTTCCATCTCAACAAGCTCAAGAAGCTCTTCATCATCAACCTGATCAACCTTGTTCAGATAAACAACAAGCGCCGGAACGCCAACCTGACGGGCAAGCAAAATATGCTCGCGGGTCTGGGGCATCGGGCCATCAGCCGCATTCACAACCAATATCGCCCCGTCCATCTGCGCCGCACCCGTGATCATATTCTTAACATAATCCGCATGGCCCGGACAATCAACATGGGCATAATGACGCGCCTCAGTCTCATATTCAACATGGGACGTCGATATCGTGATCCCCCGCTCACGCTCTTCAGGTGCCTTGTCAATATTCGCAAAATCAACAAACTCCGCACCACCAAATTCCGCAAGCACTTTCGTGATCGCTGCCGTCAAGGTCGTCTTGCCATGATCAACATGCCCGATTGTCCCGACGTTACAATGCGGCTTATTTCGTTCAAACTTCTCTTTAGCCATTTTTCTTCACTACCTAAATTAAGGGGGGTTATATCAACCCCTGAACCAATCAAGTCAGCGAATGGGCACCATCTTATATTTTTGGCCACATTCACCGCATTTAAATTATGGAGCGGGCGAAGGGAATCGAACCCTCGTATTCAGCTTGGAAGGCTGCTGCATTACCATTATGCTACGCCCGCTTAGCTCACTCCACCCTATTTTTGTCCAATTTTAAGAACTTTATGAAATTTTAAAGTTCAAAAAATGGCGAAGTTTTATGCTTTAGCTGATCTATTGAGTACTCATCATAGCTTAGTCTGGCACAACTTAAGGTTTTATTATGATCCAGTTGACTCATTAATGGAACCTATTGGATTTGATGGTACTTGCGATCTTCCGCTCCAATTTCTCATCTGCTTA
>NVVM01000103.1 GCA_002402225.1 Alphaproteobacteria bacterium | reverse complement strand
GTGAATGCAGCCGTTGATATTTTTTATAGTAAAATATCCAACACAGAGTCACTGAACCCATTCTTCGCAAATATGGACTATCCGCAGCAAAGAGGGAAGATGAAAAAATTCCTTACTTTATTAATGTCGGGACAAGCTGAGAACTCACCTGAATATATGCGAAGCTCCCATTCTCATCTTTCGGAAAAGGGTTTAAATGACGGACATTTTGACACTGTGGGCAGCCTCTTAAAAGAGACATTGGAAGAATTAAGCGTACCAACAAATTTCATAGATCAAATTCTTGGTGCCGTTGAAAGCCTTCGTGATCCGGTTCTTAATCGATAGTTTTTAAAAAAACTTACAGGGGGGCGGTATATTCTTCGATACTTGCCAGAAAATTTTTGCTGTGATCAAGTTTGAAGTTTTTATCTTCAATCTTTGCCGCCCCAATGCGATCCAAGCGAAAACAACGCACATCACCGCGAAGATAATCCCAGGCCAAAACATACCACGCGGGCCAGTTTAGAAATAGATAATGCGGCTCGATCACCCGTTGTGTGATCGTTCCTGCACCATCAGTATAATTAATATGAAGTCTTTTCATGTCAAAAAAGGCTTCATACAATAGATTTTCGGACCTATGGGGTATCTCTTGATATGTCCCCGAAACTTGCTCCGATGCCAGATCACCGATGAGAATTCTTTGGCGAATATTTTGAATATTTTGCCGTTGCTCCTCAGGAAAAGACACGGCAATCTTATGGCGGATGGCTTTGAGGTTGCTTAAGAATATCGGCGAACCAATTTTTTCCATAATGGCCAGGCTGAGTAGTAAGTCAATCACCTCATGATAATTAAGGAACAACCGTCCGACGCCCCATTGGCGATGCAGCCAAACGCGTCAATCTTAATGCTATTTTTGCGCGGCCCATGAAACAAATATGACATATACTGTCTTGTTTAACAATATCACTGCATCTCGAACTATATACAAAGGAGAAGAAAATGATTGTTGAATGGGCCCCTTTCACGGTAATTGATGGCGTAAGCGATCGTGACCTCATGGCCATGGCAAGCCGCTTGCAAACGGATTTCCTGGCCAAACAGGCGGGCTACGTCAGGCGAGAGCTTTAAAAGGCAAAGGGAACAAATGGGTTGACCTTATTTATTGAACCAACAAAGAAGAGGCGGATCGCGCAATAAATAAACATCCCCGCCGCAAGCAGCGGGGTATTTATCCTCTTTGAATTCCGCTCAAGCGCCGCTAGAGGCTGCGCTCCCGTCGGTCACTAGTCGTCGCTTCACTCTTTCAATCTCGCCCCAAGGGGCGGGGAATAAATCCCCTGCGAGATTTAAAAATGCTGAAAACACCCCGGTCTGCGCCGAATATTTTGGCCTGATGGCACCATCTGATCCACAAGCTGCCGCGCAGGGCTTTGCTCATTTTACAAGAATGGCCAACTGGTAAACCGTCAACAAATAACAGGAATATAAAAGATGCCCGAGGCCTTTAAGAATTTTTTCAGCCCTGAGTTAATCATCAGCATGGCAGGCCATTTATCCCTGCATAATGATTCTTTCGACCCTGACGCCTTCATCACTGCCGCGTCATATAAGCTGGAAAAGCTCGAACTGAAACAACGCTCAACGCAAATCACGGATGCGCTGGCGGCCACCCTGCCCCGTGATTATACCAAGGCCGCCGAAATCCTGCTGAGCAGCTTGTCGCCAAAAAGTACAAATGAGCTTAGTTATACCAGCATCAACGACCGCGGTATTGAGGGCTGGGGCGTCATGCCCCTGGTTGATTATGTGGGGCTTCACGGGCGTGATCATTTTGATCTGTCCATGAGGCTTTTTAAAGAGATGACCATGCGGTCAAGTTCTGAATTTGGCATAAGATATTTCCTGATAGCTGAGCCTGAGCGCTGCATAGCCACGCTGCAAACATGATTGAAAGATCCCAATGTCCATGTTCGGCGTCTTATTTCAGAAGGCACCCGTCCGCGCCTGCCTTGGGGCATGAGGTTGCCGGCCTTTGTCCATAATCCAGCCCCGGTGATCGCGCTTCTTGAGGCCTTGAAAGATGACACCTCCGAATATGTCAGAAGATCCGTGGCCAATAATTTAAATGACATTGCCAAGGATCATCCGGATCTAGTGGCCGAAATCGCCCATGACTGGATGGCGAGGGCCAGCGATGAGCGCAAAAAATTAATTCGTCATGCCTTGCGAACCTTGATCAAACAGGGTCATCCAGAAGCGTTAAAAGCCTTGGGCTATGGCCCTCCGCAAGTCGCGCTTGATCACTTGAAAATCGAAACAGCCAAGGTTGCCTTTGGCACCCCACTTACCTTTCACATGTCCTTATCCGCCACAGGAGATCAAGAACAAAAGCTGGTCATTGATTATGTCATTCACCACCAGAAAGCCAATGGCACAACATCGCCAAAAATGTTCAAATGGAAAAATATTAATCTGAAACCACCGGAAGCCCTCAAGGCCACCCGCAATCACCCCATTCGGAAAATCACCACCCGCACCTATTATCCCGGCCCCCACCATCTGGAAATCTTCATCAACGGCATTTCATATGCCTATCAAACTTTTGAATTGACCATGGACTGATTTCATAGGTTTAACTGTGAGATCCTTGATCCAATAAATGATAATGCAAATGAGAACGATTATCATTTACATTATCATTTATTTCTTTTATAACTCTTTCAAGTTGCCCATCTGCTCTTACCCATTTTGTTTGGTCAGCAGATAACCCRCTAATTTATTCTTGCTTAAGCGCTTATGAAGAGCTGTCGTCAAGGTGAGTTTGTACTTTTAAAAGTCGATTTGAAAGAATTAAAATGAAGAAAAGAAATTATTTATATCATAGCGTTTTTACCATAACAGCATTGGGGACGGCATTGGGCATGGGCATTCCAGCCGTCACGGCGGAGGAGAAATCAACCGTCGATACGAATGACAGAATATTGGAAAATGTAATGGTCATTGGCCGCCCTGAAAATATTGAGACAATGACAGGCTCTGCCCAATTCATCAACAAAGAGGAAATTCGCCAGCAAAGCTACGACGATGTGAACCGCATATTACGGAAGGTGGCGGGTGTTTATGTGCGAGAAGAGGATGGTTTCGGCCTATTCCCCAATATCAGTATGAGGGGCGTCGATACCTCCCGCAGCGCCAAGGTGACCATCATGGAAGACGGGGTTTTAATGGCCCCCGCGCCCTATTCTTCGCCGTCCGCCTACTATTCCCCCACCATGGGACGCATGAKCGGCCTTGAAATATTAAAGGGGTCAAGCCAGATAAAATACGGCCCCCATATTACCGGCGGCGTCATCAACTATTTATCAACGCCCATACCCTTGGAGGAAACCTATTATCTCAAGTCCTTGATCGGCAGCTTTGGCGAGCGGCGCACCCATGCCTATGCGGGCAACAGCTTTGATACCGGTCTTGGCACCTTTGGCATTCTACTTGAAGTTTATGATAGAAAAAGTGACGGCTTTAAGGAAATTGATGAAACGCCGGATTTTCGGGATGGCAAAAATACGGGCTTTAACAAATTCGAGCCGATGATTAAACTGTCATGGGAGCCCAATACCGGCCTGTATCAACGTCTGGAATTCAAATATGGCCGAACCGACCTTGATGCGAATGAAACCTACCTTGGTTTAAGCGAAGCCGATTTTGAGGCAAACCCCCTGCGGCGTTATTCGGCGACCCGTTTTGACAATGTTACCACAGAACAAAACCGCAGCCACCTGCGTTACACGATCAGCCCCACAGACAATCTGGATATAACGACCACAGCATATATCAGCAATTTCAAACGCAACTGGTATAGATTGAGCAGCCTTGGCGATGTCAACGGTAATAATATCGGTCTTTCCGCCGCGCTGGCCAATGCCCAGAACGGGGAAGGTCTGGACTGCCTGAGAGGCGATACCTCTTGCCAATTACGCGTCAGGGCCAACAACCGGGAATATAATGCCAAAGGGATTGAAACTATCACCCAATACCGTTTTGGCTCACAGAAAATAGAGCATGAAATCACAGCCGGCGTGCGGCTTCACCGAGATCAGGTCCGCCGCTTCCAATGGCAAGACAGTTACATTCAAGAGGATAATGGCACTATCTCCCGTTTTATAGCCGGCGTGCCGGGTGATGCCGGTGACCGCCTGCAAACAACCGATGCAATAGCCGTATTCTTGCAGGACACTATTACAGCCGGATCCTGGACTTTCATTCCCGGCATCCGTTTTGAACGGCTTGATCAGAGATACGAAAGCCCGAAAGATATTCTTCGGGGCACCGCCAAAAACAATCTTGTGGCCGGGGGCCTTGGGGTTTCCTATAAATTCAATGACAGCGTGACGGCCTTCGGCGGCATTCACCGGGGCTTTTCACCGCCCAGCCCAAAAGGCGCGGTCAGCGGCCTGCAAGAAGAAATAAGCACATCTGTTGAGGCAGGGATGCGCTATGCTAGCCCGGACAAGGCCCTGACCTCGGAAATGGCGCTATTCTACAGTGATTTTAATGACCTGATCGTCATTGATAATATTGGCGGCGCAGGCGCGGGCGATGATGAGAATTTTGGCGAAGCAAGGGCCTACGGCCTCGAGCTTGCCATCCAATATGACCCCGGCACAGCCAACGACTGGTCATTAAGCAATCCGTGGTATATCAACCTGACCTATACCAATGCAGTGCAGCAGAATGACGCGGTCTCTCTGGATGCCGATTCCATATTCAGTTTTGGCAGAAAGGGCAATAAAATACCCTATATTCCAGAACTGCAAATCAGTTTCGGGACGGGGCTTGAATCAGAAAACTGGGGGGTTTTTATCTCCGCAAACTATGTGGGGGAAAGCTTCAGCAGTGCCAATAATGTGACCACGCAGGTTAACGGCAACGGCGACCCTGATATCCGCTTTGGCATAATTGAAAGCTATTTTATGACAGACCTCTCCGCCTATTATCGCCTGAGTGACTCCGTGAAATTAATTGGCGGCGTGCAAAATATGCTGGATAAGAAATTTTTCGTATCCCGCCAACCCCACGGCCCACGACCCAGCATGCCCAGATTTATCTACGCCGGCATCGAACTGTCATTGTAAGAATAATTTATGGACGGCAAGCCACCCGCGTGCCGTCCTCATTATGCCAGAGCGATGTCGCGTATCACCCTTGTCTTTTTTCGTCATTCCTGCGCAGGCAGGAATCCATACCGCTCATAAAAAACTGGATTCCATCCTTCGATGGAATGACGGGGTTTTTGTCGGGAACTCTAATATTCTCCTAGCCCGCAATCATCGGGCAATTAACCCCCAACAACTTCCCAAGTGTAGGTAAGATTTGCGGCTTTGGCGAGAGTGAGGGAGGCGGAGCAATATTTGTCCATGGACAGTTTCACCGCCCGTTCCACCACGCCGTCTTTAAAATCTGACCCCGCAACCAGAAAATGCATATGAATATCCGTATAGACATGGGGCATTTCATCGGCGCGCTTGCCGGATACCTGCACGGTGCAATCGGTAATATCACAGCGGCCTTTTTTTAAGATCATGACAATATCAATGCTCGCGCAGCCCCCCGCCCCCATGAGCAATAAATCCATGGGACTATGGCCAAGGCCAAGGCCGCCATTACCTGCGCCAGCATCCATGGTTAAGACATTGCCGGATGCCGCCTCCCCAATGAAAGTCATTTTCCCCGCCCATTTAACGGTGACATTCTTTTCCATAATCTATTCTTTCAATTTCGCCTGCGCTGCCGCCAGTCGGGCTATGGGCACGCGGTAAGGCGAGCAAGAGACATAATCAAGGCCAAGCCCGTGGCAGAATTCAACAGAGGCCGGATCGCCGCCATGTTCGCCGCAAATGCCAAGTTTAATATCAGGCCGCGTCTTGCGCCCGCGTATCACGGCCATCTTAATCAATTCACCGACCCCGTCCTGATCAATGGTCACAAAGGGATCCTGTTCAAATATGCCCGCATGGATATAATCATCCAGAAAGCTCGCGCTGTCATCGCGGCTAATGCCAAAAGTGGTTTGGGTCAGATCATTGGTGCCAAAGCTGAAAAATTCAGCTTCATGAGCGATCTCTGCGGCCTGCAAAGCGGCGCGGGGCAATTCAATCATGGTGCCGACCATATAGGTAAGCCGCACGCCAGCAGATTTAATGATATCATCGGCCACGGCGATGACTTTTTCTTTCAAGATGGCCAGCTCCTTGCGGCTGCCCACCAAGGGGATCATAATTTCCGGCACGAGGGCCACGCCGCCATCTTTTGAGACTTCTATGGCCGCTTCAATAATGGCGCGGGTCTGCATTTCATAAATTTCAGGATAGGAAATCCCCAAACGGCAGCCCCTATGGCCCAGCATCGGGTTGGTTTCATGCAGGGCATCGGCGCGGCGTTTTAACTGCGCCATGCTGACCCCCGTCGCCTCTGCTACCGCGGCGAAATCCTCTGTCTTTTGCGGTAAAAATTCATGCAGCGGCGGGTCCAGAAGCCGTACCGTCACGGGCAATCCGCGCATGATGGTGAACAGCTCGATAAAATCCTGTTTCTGTACCGGCAATAATTTAGCAAGAGCGGCCTCCCGCCCTGCTGTGTCTTCGGCCAATATCATCTGGCGCACATTGACAATCCGCTCCGCATCAAAGAACATATGTTCGGTGCGGCACAGGCCAA
>NVVM01000102.1 GCA_002402225.1 Alphaproteobacteria bacterium | reverse complement strand
CTTATCCTTTTTAGAAGAAAGTTTTACATGGTTTTCTTTCACAGGCAAATCTTCAACGCAAGCCGTCATGGTGCCAAAATGATGCGCGGCACGTGCCATGAATTCGGTTAGTCTCGCCCCGTAAAGCCCGGGATTGCTGCCGCCGTATCCCAGCAGGYCATTGGGTTTTACGGCTTGCGCAATCATCCATTGATAACTGCCAAATCCTTTTATCCGTTGATCCTTATGGTCGTATGAGTCCTGATTGAGCATCTGGCCGCCCGTGGCTCCCATATAGGGTGCCGTTTCCTGATCAAACAATCCATAAACAAGGGCCGCCGCATGGCTCATTATACAGGCACCGACCAGGCCGCTGCGATTGGCAAGCCCCCCATCGGCAGAATTCAGCAGCAACCGGGGGGTTTGTATGGCATAGGCCGCGAGAACAACCATATCAGCCATGAGGATAATTTCTGCACCATCTTTATCATGGTATTTAACGCCGATGGCTTTTTTGCCGCTTTTATCGGTTAATATGCGCGCCGCCGCCGCATTATGAATGATATTCACATCCTGTTTTATGGCTTTTGGTAAATAATGGGCAAGGGGGCTTGCCAAAGCCTTGGTCGGACAGCCCGCATCACACCAGCCATCCCAAAGACAGGCCGACCGGCCCTGATAATCACGGCTATTGAGGGCGAGGGGCAGGGGGGATGTCCGTTTACCAAGCTTTGCAAATCCTCTGGCGATAACTTCGCTTTGCTGGAAGGCGGGTACTGGCGGCAGGGGATAGGCGTCGCCCTCGGGCCGCCAAATCTCAGCGGTATGATCGCCTGAAATACCGACTTCCTGCTGAATTCTGTCATAATAGGGCCGGATATCATCATAGTCTATTGGCCAGTCAACCGCGCGATTATACAGTCTTTTAACCTTGAAGTCTTCGCCGTGCAGGCGCGGCCAGACCGCATAATGATGCAGGGCAGATCCGCCAGTACCATAACCTGAATTAAAGACATTACCAATGGGCTGTTTGCCGGTTTCTTCAACAGGATCGCCGCCCCATTTCAGGCGACGCGCGTGAATCTGTGAACTGGTGAGGTCTTCGAGCCTTCTTTCCGGGCCGGCCTCCAGTATGGTGATTTTTTTACCGGCCTCTGACAATTTCGCCGCCATAAGGCTGCCTGCCGCGCCGGAACCGACGATGATAACATCTGTTTGGTTCTTCATGAGGGGGTTTCCCATGGGTGGGATGGCTCAATATGGGCCATATAGGGAATGTCCATACTATCAAAAGAATTCACCGTCCCGTAAGTCACATCAATGGCATCGCTGCGCAGGACGAAATAAAAGAAGGGAGCAGGGGGAATCCCTTTTTCGGACTCTTTTTCGGACTCTTTTTCGGACTCTGGCCAACCTGCCGGGTTTTTTTGCATCATGATTGAGATGAATTCAGATATTTCTACCTTACTTAGGTCAAGGGGGCTTTTGTTGTATTTTAGCCGCGCTGATCTTTCAAAGGCCTTAAGGGCAGACGCATAGAAGTTCTTAAAGGGGGGATTCACCCGCAAGTACCGCAGGATCAGGAGATTATCCTCATATGGTGCTGACAATTGATGGTCTATGAAATGGGAAAGCCCCGCGGACTTTGCGCCCGGCACAATAGCATCAGAAAGAAAGTCAAGGGTTGAAACCTGCTTTTGATCTAAACTTCGGAAAGGAATTTTTCGTGTTTTCGCTTCGGCAGGGGTGAGGTTAATAACCCCGTCACCAAGCAGGAATGCCATAGTGAAAGCGCCGCTGCCCAGGGAAAATGCTCTTCTGTTGATTTTTATGGATCACTCCTCTTGTTTATTCTTCTTCATCAAAGGATGGTCTGTGGGTGGCGGCTATGCGGGCGCCTTGATCATACATGCCGGTCATAATGTCAAGAATTTTACTGCCGCCAGTAAGCTGTTCATCCATGGCCCGAATGGCTTCGGTCATTTCAATCAGAAGCCCTTTACGTAAGCCTACAAAGCGTTCCACAACCTCATTACCCGAAGGGGTCACGCGGTAACGGACGCCTTTGCGGCGGTTATCGGTAGATGTTTTTTCGACCAGCTTGTCCTGGGTCAGTTTGCGGATGGAATATTGAATGTTGGTATTATCATCGCGGTTAAGCAGGCGGGCGATTTCAGTAATGCCCTTGGGCCGGCCGCGCATGGCGATTAAATTAAGAATTGCACAGTCGCTGGCGCTCATATTGAAGCCAGAGGCAGCCACCATACATTCCTTCATCCACCGTGAAAAACTCTCATAAGACCGTAATAAGGAATATTCCAGTTCGGTCAGGGAAATTTCATGATCATTGGTGGCAAGATGCCAGTGCCGATCTAATTCCAGCGTTGCTTTTTTTTCGGGTTTTTTAAAATCTTTTTCGTTTTTATCTGACATATGTAAGTTTCGCTATCGTTATATTATATTCTCGCAAGGTAATTTGCCTCATTCGAGTTTCAATTCATACATATATATATTATATATAGGGCCTGTAATTTGATCAAGTTTTATATCATGTTTTAATAAGTAAATKYANTTAWRRWMWGKWSRKSYTTTMYKKRWTWTYATTATGCCATTCATATTGTTTTTTTAAGTAAGTCGGTTGATTTGGGGCAAATATAAATTTATAAAAAAGCAATGGTAGGGAATTCGGGAGACTTANATATCTTTCAAGTTAAAAGATCAGGAGTTTAYTATGTATGCAGATAACCAGATACGCCGTAACACTGTTCGGGACATTACCAAGCTAAAGGGCGCGCGGCCCGTGGTATCGCTCACCGCCTATACGGCACCAATGGCGGCAAGGCTTGACCCTCATGTGGATTTTCTGTTGGTGGGTGATAGCCTGGCCATGGTGCTTTACGGTATGGAAAGCACCATCGGCGTTTCCTTAAACACCATGATTGAACATACCAAGGCCGTTATGCGGGGATCGCAAAAAGCCATGGTGATACTTGATATGCCGTTTGGCTCTTTCGAACAGTCAAAGGAGCAGGCCTTTAAGAATGCCTCCCGCGTATTACGCGAAACAGGATGCGCGGCTGTTAAACTTGAAGGCGGGGCTGCCATGGCAGAAACCATCAAGTTTCTGGTGGACCGGAATATTCCGGTCATGGCCCATATTGGGTTGCGCCCGCAAGCCGTGCATGTGATGGGCGGCTATCGCACCCAAGGTAAAAATGAACAAGAGCGCAGTCAAATTCTGAATGATGCTTTTGCCATTCAGGAAGCCGGTGCCTTTGCTGTTGTTTTAGAAGGGGTGGCGGAGCCATTCGCGGCGGAAATCACTGAAAAACTAGATATTATAACCATTGGCATTGGGGCGTCGGTTGAATGTGACGGGCAGATTCTGGTGGTTGRGGATATGCTGGGATATTTCCCCAGCAATGCTAAATTCGTCAAGCGTTACGCGGAGGTTGGGGAGGTTATTGATTCTGCGGTGAAACAATATGCGGATGACGTGAAGGCTAAAATATTCCCGGGCTTAGAACATACGTATGGGTTAAAGCCTAAATCCTGACATTTTTTGGCTTTAAATCAACATTCCAAGGGGAATTTGCCCTTTTTTATGGGCAACTGTCATTGCCTGATTGCCTTCTGGGCAGAGCCGCGCTATCTTGACCCGCCGCAAGGCTATTTGTGGGATAATAAGAAAACAGGAGTATTGATTGTCCGAAGAATTTATTCGCGAAGTAGACGAAGACCTTCGCCATAAACAATTGACCAACATGTGGAAAAAATTTGGACCATATGTGATTACATTCCTTGTGGGGGNTCGTGCTGTTTGTTGCYGGTAATGTGACGTTGAAAAATTATAATGAGRGCAAATAYGCCAAAATTGCAGATCAATATAGCAAGGCAGAGCAGCAGGTTGAAGCCAACCATATTGACGCTGCGCTGAAAATGCTTCAAAGCCTTGCAGATACAGATGTCGACGGCTATCAAGTCCTTATTGCCTTCAAAGAAGCCGAGATTGAACTGGACAGGGGCAATAAAGATCAGGCTGTTACCGCCTTGGATGCCTTGGCTAAKGCCTCGGGTGTGGACAAGGTTTTTCGGGACTTGGCAAGCTTGAAAGCGGCGATGATTATKTTGGATACGGCCTCATATGATGACATWAAAGCRCGTCTGGCYCCCCTGACGATCGAAGGYAACAACTGGAAATATATGGCCAAGGAGCTATTGGCTATGGCCGCGTTAGCGAACGGTAAAGGCGAAGAAGCCAAACGACTGTTAATAGAATTAGAACAGGATCTGGAAGCCCCGCAGCATGTTAAAAGACGCGCAAAAGACTTTCAATCCGTTATAGAATAATAGAATAAAAATAATCGTTAAGGATGGGCCGCACATGGTTTCAAAGAATAAGTCAGTGACAGTATTTTCCAGAATAATCTTAGCTAGTGTTTTATGGGCGGCCATAGCCGTTTTTAGCGGATCATCAGCGCATGTTCCAGAGCCTTCTAAGAAGCCTGTTAAGAAGCATGCTAAGGATAAGAATAGACTACCTGGAGAGCGTATTCCCGTTCTGACTTTTGAACAAAGCTTAACGGAAAATGCTGATTTAGCCAATCTTCAGGTTCAATTACCGAAGCCCTATGTCAATAAGAATTGGGCGCAGGCCGGCGGTAACCAGCATCATGTGATGCAGCATTTGAGCCTTGGTAATAATCCTCAAAAGATATGGTCCAAGGATATTGGTGAAGCGTCAAACAACCGGCGCAGTATCGTCAGCATGCCTGTGGTGCAGGATGGGGTGATTTATGCGATGGATTCCATGGCCAAAGTGACGGCCTTGAATTCGGATACGGGAAAGAAACTGTGGCAAAAAGAATTTAAAGAACCGGGCGAAACTGAGAATATTTCTTATGGCGGCGGAACTTCGGCGGGCCCCGATGCGCTTTATATTACCAATGGTTACGGTCATGTAGCGGCGCTGTCCAAAGCAACGGGAGAGATAATCTGGCTGACCAGATTGAGCGTTCCGATGCGCGGCGCGCCGACTTATGCGGATGGGCGGGTTTTTGCCCTAACCCATGATAACCAGACCTATGCGCTGGATGCGGCGGATGGTAAAATCTTATGGAGTGAGGTTGGCATTTCTGAAAATGCGGGTCTGGTGGGTGCGGCAAGCCCTGCGGTTATTGGCAATACGGTAATCTCGGCCTATTCATCGGGCGAATTATATGCCATGAGGGTAGAAAATGGCCGCGTACTCTGGTCGGATACATTGAATACCCAAGGCCGCCTGACAGCCATGTCAACTTTGCGTGATATTGATGGTCATCCGGTGGTTTTTGATGGCAAAGTATATGCCATCAGTCACAGTGGGCGCATGGTTGCTATTGATCTTCGCTCTGGGGTTCGTATTTGGGAGCAGAATATCGGCTCAAAACATACGCCGTGGGTGGCCGGTGACTATATTTATGTAGTGACGGCCGAGGGGCAGGTGGTTTGCATAACCCGCCGATCCGGCCTTGTGCGCTGGGTACGCCAGTTGGAAAGATTTAAAGACCCGGATCGCCGCAAAGAAGCCGTTTTATGGCATGGCCCGACCTTGGCCGGGGATCGCTTGATTGTCACGTCATCCCATGGTTATGCGGTGTCATTATCGCCTTATGATGGCTCATTCATAAGTGGTATGGAAATGCCGGATGATATGGAAATGGCCCCGATTGTGGCCAATGAGACGCTTTATTTTCTGACCCGTGATGCGGAACTTGTCGCCCTAAGATAAGCTGCAAGATTAAGACTGTAATAGCTTTTAAAATGATAGTGATTGCTTTTTTGGCCCGTTTTGCGTAAAGACGGGCCAAATGTTATATGGCGTACGTTTGTGTAATGCCTAAAATTTGGAAATGACCATGACGATTAAGGTGGCGATGATTGGCCGGCCCAATGTGGGTAAATCGACTTTATTTAACAGGCTTGTCGGGAAACGATTGGCGCTTGTGGATGATACGCCCGGAGTGACCCGTGACCGGCGGGAGGCCAAGGCAAGCTTGGGCGGAATGAATTTTCTGGCCATTGATACGGCGGGCCTTGAGGAAGACGGTGATACCAAGCTGTCAGCGCGTATGCGGGCGCAAACAGATGTCGCTATTGAAGAGGCGGATTTTGTCCTGTTTATGATTGACGCCCGCGCGGGGGTTACGCCGCTGGATAAATATTTTGCCGATCTTTTGCGCCGGGGAAAGACACCGGTGATCTTGGTCTGTAATAAATGTGAAGGACGCGCCGCCGAAGCCGGCGTATTTGAGGCTTTTTCCCTAGGGATAGGTGATCCCGTTCCGATTTCTGCGGAACATGGCGAGGGGCTTTCCGAGCTGATCGAAGCCTTTGATAAAGTCATCCTTGAACAAGGGCTTACCGTAGAAGAAGAGCCGGAAGAAGTCATAAGCAAGTCCATATCAATCAGGGACGAGGTCAGCGATGAAGAGGCTGATGCAACCGAAATAGATAGTGGCCTGCCGCTGCAAATGGCCATCGTTGGCCGGCCAAATGTGGGAAAATCCACGTTGGTCAACTATTTGCTTGGTGAAGAACGCCAAATCACGGGCCCCGAGGCCGGCCTGACCCGCGATTCCATCGGGGTTACTTATTATTATGAAGGCCCGGATGGTACCCGTGAAATACGTATGTTCGATACGGCGGGGCTGCGCCGTAAATCAAAGGTGATGGCAAAGCTGGAAAAGCTGTCGGTTGCCGATACCATTCGCGCGCTCAACTTTGCCGAGGTGGTTGTGCTGATGATTGATGCGACCATGCCTTTTGAAAA
>NVVM01000101.1 GCA_002402225.1 Alphaproteobacteria bacterium | reverse complement strand
GCAGGGTCAAAGACTCCCCGCCCCGGTCTTCAAATGTATACATTTCTTTTGAAACCACGTCGGATGTCTCGCCGAGCGTGCGCTTAAACACCTCGGTAAATTCGAATATGGGCGTACTGATTTCTTCATGGCCAAAACGTTGGGCAATATCCTGAAAAGTCTTATTTATAAACCGAAATCTCCGTGCCTTGTCGCCCATAATATCATGGGTGCCCCTTACAGGTTGTAATTTCGTCACTGATTAATTCCTTAACTTTTCATTCGACAGATTTTCGGCTGACAATTTTTCGGCTTCAAGCTCTGCGGCCTTTTTCTCAACCAGAGCCACAATATGTTCCACAAGCCCGTCATCATCAACTTTATGATCCGACATACCATTCAGATACACCATATGATTACCATTGCCGCCGCCGGTCAGGCCAATGTCCGTCTCTCGCGCCTCGCCCGGGCCGTTAACCACACAGCCAATGATGCTCAAACTGAGCGGTGTTGTAATATGATCCAGCCTGCGTTCCAGCAATTCCACAGTTTTAATGACCGGATAGGCTTGGCGCGCGCAAGAGGGGCAGGAGATAATTCTGACCCCCCGGTGGCGAATATCCAGACTTTTCAACAAATCAAAGCCAACTTTGACTTCTTCCACCGGATCCGCCGACAAGGATACCCGGATCGTGTCGCCAATACCCGACCAGAGCAGCATGCCCATCCCAATAGAGGATTTCACCGTGCCTGCGCGCAGGGCGCCCGCCTCGGTAATGCCTAAATGCAGAGGGTAATCACAAGCCTCTGCCAAGCCCTGATAGGCGGCGACCGCCAAAAATACGTCCGAAGCTTTGACGCTGATTTTAAAATCAAAAAAATCATTATCTTCCAGAATTCGCGCATGTTCCAGCGCACTCTGCACCATGGCATCGGGGCAAGGCTCGCCATATTGTTCCAGAAGATGCTTTTCCAACGATCCCGCATTCACCCCGATCCGCATGGAACAGCCATGATCCTTCGCCGCCTTTACGACCTCGCGCACGCGGTCCTCGGATCCGATATTTCCCGGATTAATCCGCAGGCAGGCCACGCCCGCCTCGGCCGCCTCAATAGCCCGTTTGTAATGGAAATGAATATCCGCAACGATGGGCACCGAAACTTCGGGAATAATGTCGCGCAAAGCGGCCGTTGATTCCTTATCCGGGCAGGAAACACGAACAATATCCGCGCCGGCTTCTGCGGCCTGTCTGATCTGATCAATCGTCGCCTTCACATCAGTGGTCAGGCTGTTGGTCATGGTCTGAACAGAGATGGGGGCATCCCCGCCCACGGGAACATTCCCCACCATGATCTGCCGTGATTTCCGGCGCAATATATCACGGTATGGTCGTATACTCATATGCCGTCAAATTCCTGATTTAAATTTTATGATGTCATTTGGCGTAAACATGCGAAATGTTGCCGCGAATATCAAGGGGAATCACGAATATGCCGTATGTTTTTACAAAGAACTTTTAACGGAAATATTTTTAATAGATCAATGAGGCTGTTTTCAGAATAAGATCCTGTTTGTTCAGGCTGATATTATCCCGAATTTCCCCTTGTTTTCCAAGAGGCCCCGCCGCCACATCATCCAGATAGACGGACACTGCGCCGGCATTGCTGGTCATTAATTTCATACCTGCCCTATTCGACATATAGAATTCTTCCCCCGCAAGCAAAACCCGGTCCACCAGTATTTCACTGTCCGCACCAACAATGCGTACCCAGGTGTCGCCCCGAACAGATAAGCGGATTTGCTCTGACGGGATGGCGGCGGCATGAGAATTTTTCATCGTGGGTGCGGCCTGCACCTGCTGAATCAACTGAAAGCCATTATTTTCTACTCCATTATTTTCTACTATAGGCTTTTCTGGTGTCGGTTTTRCTGGTATYMKTTTGTTTGGTGTCGGTAATATTCCGGCAAAGCGTTCCTGAACAGCTTCGCTGTTAGAGATCAATATATTCGATGCCACTTCMGACACATCCGGCAAAGCGGAAAATAATACATTCTTATTGTTATTGGTAGWATGCCATACCCCATAAAGAACAAGAATRCTCAATATGACCATTGATACGGTCAGCTTTTGAGCATAGTTATGTTTTTTTTCTACTTCCAGAAACACCAGATCGACTTTTTTGGTACTTCCCTGAAATTCGTTTTTATATTGGGATACAATCTGATTTACGTCCAACCCAAGATATGCCGCGTAATTTTTCAGAAAGCCCGAAGCATAGCAAGACGATGGGAATTTGTTAAAATCATTCTGTTCCAGCGCGGCCAGCAAATGGGGCCGGATGCATAATTCATTAGAAATTTTTTCAAGGTCAGGCTCAATCAGGCCATGACGCGCCTGAAAAAGCTTTTGTCCTATTGTCGCTTTATGTTCAATAGCATCAATATTTTCGCCCCCGCTTTTTGATATTCCGAAATCGGCACTATTTCCCAAGATTATATCTTGATTCACTTTATCTTTATCCCAACTATTTCATCAAACATTTTGAACCAGGGTTTTTATTTATGTTTATTAGATTTAAAGCCCGACTCATATTCCTGCGTTTGGATGTATCCTACCCTAAAATATTTGCTAATTTATTAACCATTAGACTCAAAATGATTAAAATTAACCCTTTCTTCATAGTTTTCTGAAAGACTTTTATTTATTTTTATGGAACGAGTGAACAGTAGACTCATTTAAAGAGTCAATAAAAATCGGCAAATAAGCTTAATTTAAGGATAAAAACGTCCAAAAACTCATATTTTAATGCCATGGTCWCTCGCAAAAGTGGTGAGCAGCCCCCTCAGGCTGTGATCAGAACGACTCAGCAAACTTTCCAGGTATGGCTCAACAGAGGATAAATCCATGCTGCGAATCATCATTTTTACGGGGCCGACAGAAGCGGGGGCGATAGACAGGCGCCGAAAGCCAATGGCCAGCAAGGCAAGTGCCGTAATGGGCTTGCCGCCAATTTCCCCGCACAGGGTAATTGGCACATCATAATCATTACATTTATCAACAATGGATTTCAGCATTAATAAAGCGGGCGGTGACACAGGGTCATAACGTCCGGCCAATTTTGGATTTTCCCGATCGCAAGCAAAGAAAAACTGCATTAAGTCATTGCTTCCTACAGAGATAAAATCGAGCAGAGGCAACAGATTATCCAATTGCCAGATTAACGCCGGCACCTCCAGCATGGTGCCCACGCGAATATTTTTCGGCAAGGCATTTTTATTTCCTTTATGGCGTTTTTCCTGTCGATCGATTTCTTTATTCAAAATAGCCCGGGCCATTTTAAATTCGGAGACATCAGAAATCATGGGAAACATAATATTCAATTCCCGTCCTGCTGCCGCATTCAGTAACGCTCTTACCTGATACCGCAACAAGGCAGGCCGGTCAAAGGCGATGCGGATCGCGCGCCAGCCCAATGCCGGGTTGGCCTCATCATCTCTTTTAAGAAAAGAAACCGGCTTATCACCGCCAATATCCAATGTTCGAAAAACGACCGGCTTGCCTTCCGCCAAATCCAGAATGTCGCGGTAAAATTCCGCTTGCGGGCCAACGCGRGGGRGTGATGCGCTAACCATGAACTGAAATTCTGTGCGAAACAGGCCAACGCCGCTGGCACCGGATCTTTTCAAACCATCCATATCAATGGTTAACCCGGCATTGACCAAAAGCTCCACATCCACCCCGTCCAGCGTTCTGGCCGGCTTGTCCCGAAGCTGTTCATATTCTGCCAGCATAACATTACGGGATTCGATATTTTCCCGATAACTTTGCAGGATTTCCGGCGGCGGAGAAAAATACACAACGCCATCAATGCCGTTGATGATAACGTTTTCACCCTCTGCAACCTCCAAAAGAGCCTCTTCCATCTGGCCCACCATGGGAATACCAAGCGCCCGGGCAACAATGGCCACATGGGCTGTGGGTGAGCCGTCCCGAAGAACAACGCCGCAAAGCCTTTCCCGATCATAGTCAAGTAAATCCGCAGGGCCCATATTTTCGGCAATCAGAATAGCCTTGTCCGGCAATGTTTTTGACGCCGCCGTGCCGGCCAGCCCCATAAGATGCCGATTTAATCGATTGGCCAGATCATCCAGATCGCTCAGACGTTCCCGAAGATAGGGGTCCGATATTTTCTGCATGCGCACCTTGTTATTCAGCTGAACCTTTTCCACGGCGGCTTCTGCTGTCAATCCGGAATCAATGATATCTTCTATTTTTTCTTTCCAGCCTTTATCCTTGGCAAACAGCATGTAAACATCCAGGATTTCACGGTGTTCCCCCTGATGGCGGACATCTTCCGCTGACATCATTTTCTCTATCTGCTTCTGCAGGGAATCGAGCGCGCCCTCAAGGCGTATTTTCTCGGCAGGGGCATTATCCGTTAAATGTTTGATCACTTCAATTTTAGGTTCGTGGAATACCGCCACCCCTTCGGCCATGCCCTCGGCAAAAACGCTGCCGACAAACCGGGATGTTGCCGCACGCTCCAATGTTGCCTCCTGGCGCTCCTGCGGGCTAAACAGATCGCCGCTGGCCACCAGTTCCGCCAAAACCATCGCCACCGTCTGCAATGATTCTTCTTCTTCCTGTATATAATGCCGCTGGGTTTTATTTTGAATCACCAGAACGCCAACAACCTTGCCAGTCCGTAAAATCGGCACCCCCATCAGGGAATGGTAARTTTCTTCTCCGGTTTCCGGACGATAAACATATTTGGGGTGTTTCTTGGCATTGGATAAATTCAGGGGCATTGCTGTGGCCGCCACATATCCTACCAGCCCCTCACCCACACGCAGCCTTGTCTTGTGAATGGCGGATTTATTCAATCCTTCGGTGGCAAACAGCTCAAGGATTTCACCGCCGCGCACAAAATAAACCGAACAAACTTCGGCTATCATATTGTTGGCGACGAGGCGTACGATCTGCGTCAGGCGCTGCTCGGCATTGTCGGCACTCGCCATAATACCGTGCAACCGTCTTAAGAGCTGACGCGGCGCATTATTTATCGGAGCCACTATTCCCCTCCTCGAGATTGTCTCATACCCCACCCCCCAAAATTTCTTAGATGTATGTTATATATTATATCACATCAATTTACGGATAAATTATCACTTAAATTATCACCTAAATAATCCGTGGCCTGTTTCACAAGCCCATCAATAATTTCTTGCGTGGATTGTTCTGCCTTTACCAGACCGACGATCTGACCTGCCATTAAAGAACCGCCCTCCACATCACCATCAATCGCGGCCCGCCGCAAGGCACCGGCCCAATAATGTTCAATTTCAAGCTGCGCTTCTTTCATATCCATCTGCCCGGCCTGATATTTGGCAATGACGCTGCGCTGTGCCTCCAGAAATGACTCTGAGGCCTTGTTTTTCAGGGCCCGCACAGGAATCACCGGAAAACGCGGGTCGAGCTGTACAGATGTTATCGCATCCCGGCTATTCCCGCGCAGAAAAGCCTTTTTAAAATTTTCATGGGCAATGGATTCTGTCGCACAGACAAAAAGCGTGCCAAGCTGTACGCCAGACGCGCCCATTTCAAGGTAAGACGCCATAACATCGCCCCGCCCGATACCGCCCGCGACAAAAACCGGGACATCTTTGATATGGGGCAGAATTTCCTGCGCCAAAACCGATGTTGAAACAGGCCCGATATGGCCGCCGGCCTCTGACCCTTCAATCACAAGAGCATCCGCGCCAGATCTGATCATCTTTTTCGCCAGAATGAGCGCCGGCGCGAAACAAATCACCTTGGCACCGCCCTCTTTAATCCGCTTGATATCAGCCGCCGCAGGAATGCCGCCGGCCAACACCACATGGGATGTTTTCTGGCGCAGGCAGACATCGATAAGCTCACTGATCATGGGATGCATGGTGATCAGGTTAACCGCAAAGGGYTTRYTSGTCATSGCCTTGGTSGCSGTWATYTCAYCMTCCAGCAAATCCGGRGTCATACTRCCGCAGGCAATSACGCCAAAACCACCTGCATTGGATATGGCAGCCACCAGATTTCGCTCAGAAACCCAGCTCATCGCGCCGCCCATAATAGCCTGCTCTACCCCAAGGAAATCTTTTCCCCTTTGCCATAATTCTGCTAGTCGTGCCGGATTTGAACTATTCATTCCCATTCCTCTGATCTCACTTGTATATTTTATTATTCAGAATCAAGGCCAAAGGCCGTATGCAGCGCCCGCACAGCAAGTTCATTATATTCCGCCCTGATCAAAACGCTGATTTTAATCTCGGAGGTCGAAATAACCTGAATGTTAATGCCTTTTTCTGCCAACGTCTCAAACATACGCGCCGCAACACCTGCGTGGCTGCGCATGCCAACACCAATAACAGAAATTTTGACAACCTCTTTGTCCGCCATAAGTTTGGCATATCTGACATGGCCGCTCGCCTTCAGAATGGCCACCGCCTTTTCCACATCACCTTCCGGCACCGTAAAGGTCAAGTCCGTTTTCTTGCCATCTTCGGATATATTCTGAACGATCATATCCACATTTACATGACCCGAAGCGAGCGGTCCGAAAATCTCTCCGGCAATGCCGGGCGTGTTTTCCACACCAACAAGCGTTATTTTAGCTTCATTCTTGGCATAGGCTATGCCACTGACGACTTGCTTTTCCACAATTTCTTCCTCATCAACAACCAGCGTTCCTGGCGTATTTGTAAAACTCGACAGCACTTGAAGCCGCACACCATGATTCATGGCCATGGCAACGGAACGGGTTTGCAACACTTTTGCACCCAGAGAAGCCATTTCRAGCATTTCTTCATAGGTAATTTTATCCAGCTTGCGCGCCGCCGGAACAATACGGGGGTCCGTCGTATAGACCCCTTCCACATCCGTATATATATCACATCGATCCGCTGCAAGGGCCGCCGCAAGGGCCACCGCAGATGTGTCCGACCCGCCCCGCCCCAAGGTGGTGATTCGATTATCAGGTGAAACCCCCTGAAAACCGGCCATGACACAAACGATATTATCTTCTAGCCTGTCAATCATCTGGGCGGTATCAATATTTTCAATCCGCGCAGAACTGTGAATAT
>NVVM01000100.1 GCA_002402225.1 Alphaproteobacteria bacterium | reverse complement strand
GTWTCKGGTATCGGYTGTTCKTCGCGTTTTCCATATTATATTTCTACTTATGGATTTCMMAMSWTTMWYRGMYSYSCKSYKGKKYTTGCCNYRGSRWYMRWKSKCRYMRRTYMMSRKYWSKRYRTRWGKSYCRWMWSYGGAGACGGTGATGGTTTGAGCATTGGCGGCAATCATATGCTGCATGTTTTGCGGCGCAATGTAGACATACAGATCATGCTGTTTAATAATGAGATATATGGTCTTACCAAGGGGCAATATTCCCCGACATCCCGCCCTGGCCTGAAAACCCCGTCAACGCCCATGGGGTCTGTTGATGCGCCGTTATCGCCTTGTGTCTTTGCCCTTGGGGCAGGCGCACGGTTTGTGGCGCGCGGCATTGATACATCGCTGAAAGAGCTTCCGGTGACGCTCGCGCGGGCCAAGGATCACAAGGGCGCGTCCTTTGTCGAAATTTTTCAAAATTGCCTTGTTTATAATGACAATGTTTTTGGTGAATTTACGGCGAAAAAAACCGCAAAAGATACGCAGATCCACGTTAAGCACGGCGAAAAGATGATTTTCGGCAAGGATGTTATCAAGGGGCTTCGTTTTAATACGGAAAAATTCGGCCTTGAGGTTGTTGTCATCGGCGAGAATGGCATCACAGAGGATGATATTCTGATCCATGATGAAACCAATAGGCATATGGCTTTCATGTTATGCGAACTTGAAGCCCCTGATTATCCGGTTGTCTGCGGCGTTATTTATTGTAATCCGGCAGAAAGTTATGACAAGGCGGTACAGGATCAGGTCACGCAGGCCAAGCGTGACAAGAAAGCTGACTTTAATGCTTTACTGCGCCGGGGGCGCACCTGGACTGTGGAATAATTCCAGAACTGTGTATAGCATTTTATTATATGTTAATGATTAGGCAGTTTTTTCATGTTAAAATACTAAACATCAGTATGTTAGATTTTGACGTAAAGCCATAGGGAATTTGATGATTTCTGGTGTATCATCCATTATTGCACAATCTTTTCAATCCGCCGCGAGCAGGTCGGCGGCGCGCGTGCCTGATGTGTCAGAAGACAAAAAAACGACTGCCTCAACGCCAATCCCCAGTTCTTTAAATAAGTCCAGTTCCTTAAATGAAGAAGAAAAGAAACAGGTTGCGCAATTAAAAAAAATTGACCGGGAAGTCCGCGCCCATGAACAGGCCCATAAAAATTCCGGCGGCCAATATGCCGGTTCGGCGTCCTATGGTTATCAAGTCGGCCCGGATGGAAAACGATATGCCGTAAGCGGGGAGGTTCCCATTGATATCGCCCCCATAGAGGGTGACCCTGCGGCAACTGTTGCTAAAATGACGGTCATAGCGGCGGCGGCCTTGGCACCCKCAAAGCCTTCCAGTCAGGATCGGCGTGTTGCGGCTCAGGCTGTTTCACTTCGAGGGCAGGCTCAAGCAGAATTAACTCAAGTATCCCGCAAGACGTTATCCGCCACCCCCGACGGCGGTGAGGAGACTGGAGCGGCCGCGTCCAATAATCCATCATATGCTGCGGCATATGGAACAGGCTTGTCTAACAATGATGGCAAGCCAACGGGAAATATTTTTGATTTCCTTAGTTAGGGCATAAATATTTCAATTTTGGGATCATTCTTTTGGCCCGTTAATATTTCATTATTAGTTTTGCTATATTTTTTCATCCATAAAGCTTCTCTAAATAGCATGGGAGGCCAATAAATTGAAAAATATACGTAATTTTTTGTGTCGTAATTCTGTTTATATTCACAAAAAAATAACGACATCGCAGGTGGGGTTTCCTGATAAGTGGTGAGTTAATAGTATGGGATAGTTAAGTTTTTCTCTATTTGGGGCATTAGATACCAGCGATTTAGTTAGAAAAGATGATCGAAAATATATTTAAAAAAAACTTATACAGGTTTTTATATAACATAAAGCTCAAGACCGCATTATATAGCATGATGTTTCTTATGGGCATTATTTTTCTTGGGGTTCAGCTCTATACTATCTCCAATTATTCCGCTTTTATGAATGATAGTAATTCGAATTTGAAGACCAGTGTTATCAAGGCTTTGGTTAGGGAGAGATTGCTTTTCCATCATTATGTTGACAGTCGATCCGTGGTGGAGAAAATCGCTCAAGACTCCTTATTCCGCAATTCCTTTGTGACGGAGGATCACTCGAATGTGCAAAGTCAGTTAAAGATAGCCTCTCTTAAAGCTCAGAATATGATGCCTGATTTAAATATTTTGGAACTTCATGCCGTTGGCAGAGATTTTCATTTACTGGGCAGTTGGCAATCCGATGCATTAGGGACAAATTCTTTGCCCGAGATAAGCAAACAGCGCGATAAGATATTAAATACCGATGGCTTGAATGCCTATAGCCATTTCTATCATTCAGTGGATGGAAACCCATTGCATATGTTAATTTTTCCTATTGGCGGTGTAGAAAACTATGGCTTTTTAGTATTTGTAACCTCACCTCTGGCCAGTTTAGTCGGTATAGGAGATGTCATTAATGCGAAAATTGAGGTTAACAACATAGCCGGCAAGAAAATTCTGGAAAATGATTATGAATTGACGGCAGACCAATCCAACATTACGCAGAAAATTATACCCATATCCATTAATGATGGAAAAACTTATTTAAATATTGTTGCCCGTTACGATAATCTGGCCGCTGTAGATCAAGTGAGCAAGCTGAATGCCTTCAGTATTCTGTCTTCCATTATAGGCCTTCTGATTTCTTTGTATATTGCCTCTACGGTATTAAATATTAGTATGTTTAACCGAATAAGAGAGATTTCTGTCACGATGACAAAAATTGTGAAGGGTAAAGCCAACGTCACATTACCAAAGGCGCGCAATGATGAATTGTCTGTTATAAGAGAGCAGCTTGAAAAGATTGTGGCCTATGCAAAGGACAGAAACCAACTTAATAATGAACTGATTGTCGCCCGTAAAGAGGCGGAAGTTTCCAATATAGCGAAATCAGAATTTCTAACAAATATGAGTCACGAGTTGAGAACGCCGTTAAATGCAATCATTGGTTTTTCAGAGTTTATGACATGCGATTTTCTGGCAAAAAACCTTGACGCTAAATACAGGGAATATGCTCATGATATTCGGAATAGCGGGATACATCTTTTGAACATCATTAATGATATTCTGGATCTATCCAAAATCGAAGCCGGAAATATGATTTTATCCCCTAATAAGGTGGCCGTTCTGGATTTGGTTGAGCAATCCATCAAACTCATTGAAATTGCCGCCAATGAGAAATCAATATCTGTCGACAATGTTATTTCTGAAGAATTGCCGGATTTATATGTGGATGAAAGAATGGTGCGTCAGATATTGATAAATATCTTGTCCAATGCGGTTAAATTTACSCCGCMRGGSGGSRATATMSWTATWWMYSMYRRMAYCNAACAMSAYSGKWRWTKTKRCRKTSCRWKYKSYNGATAMCGGYATAGGTATCGAAGAAGATCAGATCGAAAAGGTTATCTCCCCGTTCAGCCAAGTGGATGACAGCTTTACCCGGGAACAAGAGGGAACCGGCCTTGGCCTTGCGCTTGTGAAGTCTTTCATGGAATTGCATGGGGGGACGCTGTCACTGCAGAGCGTCTGGGGGATCGGGACAACAGTATATCTTCAATTCCCCGAATCCTGCCAGTTGGGTAAAGCGGCCCCATCTGAGAATAATATAGCGCCGGACTTGTTAAAGATGCACCAAATAAACTGACTTTGCTATCAGGCGGCCTAATTCAGTTCTTTCTGTAACGTATTATTYATAATGGTTCTGAGGCTGGCGGGCATGATTGGCTTATGCAAGAGAATATGGCCGCTTTCCCGTGCCTGTAACATGCGATCTTTCGCAGTGTCGCCGGTAATGATTATTGCAGGGATGGATTTATTATAGTGATTATTTATGGCGTCTATTGCCTGCGCGCCGGTTCTCATTTCTCGCAACCGGAAATCCGTAATGATGATGTCCGGCATAAATTCATTTTCATTCAAAAACTTAAGCACATCTTGTTCTGCTTCAAACGGCAAGACGGTGTGGCCCCATTTTCCTATCAGATGTGACATGGCATCCAGTGTATCCGTTTCATCATCAATGAGAATGATATTGCCTGTTTGGGAATCAAGATCAAACTTGTGATTTTGTTTTTCAGCTAATATTGGAAATCTATTGGAGAGGGGGACTGTTATTTGAAAGCATGTTCCTTTTCCGACAGTGGAAGTCACATTTATTTTATGATGCAAGAGATCACACATTCCTTTAACAATGGAAAGTCCAAGTCCAAGYCCYTTATTCTGGTTCCGTTCAGGATTGTTAATTTGGTAATATTCMGTRAAGAYTTYRTCCATCAAATTATTTGGGATACCGATCCCGGTGTCATATATTTCTATTTTGAGGGCACCATTTCTCTTACGGCAGCCAAGGAGAATCTTTCCCCCATTATCTGTATAACGTATGGCGTTGCTCATAAGATTGTTAAGAATTCGATCGATCATATGGGGATCGCTTTCAATGATCCAGGAAACCGGCAATATGTTGATCGTGATGTTTTTCTCTTGGGCTAACGGGGCGAATTCATTTTTGAGTTTATTGAAAATTTCTCCCAAGGCAAGGGGGGAGACAAAAGGTGTAATGATTCCCGCATCAATTTTTGATATATCAAGCAGCGCATTCAACTGTCCTCTTAAATTATCAGACGTCCGTTCAATTTTTTGAAGCAATTGAGATTGTTTCTCATTGGGTTGGTTTTTCTTCAAAGATTCAATGAAAAAACCCATGGCATGTAAGGGCTGCCGCAAATCATGGCTGGCGGCGGCCAGAAATGTGGATTTGGCATGGCTGGCCGCTATGGCCTTGTCTTTTTCAAGTCTTAAGTTTTTGACGAGATCCGAATTTTCAAATCTAAGCCTTATGGATAACAGCAGAGATTTTTGGATGACGAGGCTAAAGGCCAAATTGATAAAAAGGAAAATGATGCAAAATATGCCCGCCGATATATTCATTTCATCGTTAACGCTAAAATATCTGAAGGCCAGTCCCGACATAACCGGTATGGCAAAAGCAAAATAGCAGGGAACGAATGACGAAAGCCCCGGCACAGACCCCGATGTTACGCCGAATAAAACCACAGTGATGAAGAGCAATGTTGTGGCGTCGCCATACATAGGAAAGAAAAAGCCAACAGCCCCCCATGCGGTTCCAGAAAAGGCCGCAAGAAAAATATTTATTATGCTGAGCAGGGTAAGGTTAATATCATGTTTTCGTTGTACATAAAAAAGTATAAGCCGGAGTACAGATGGAAAGTTAACCAAGACAAGCCAGGTTAAGAGTGTTTTATGGGGGACAATGGACCAAAGTGTAAAGGTCGTAAGGCTGGAAATAACAAGAACAATGACCAGAATAGACTTGATCTGTTGGGAAATCAGACACAATTGTTCTGACAAAACCCTATCTGATAATGATAAAATATCCTTATCACTTATTGTCATCTTGATTATTTCCATTTTTTAGCCCCCCATGCTGCATCCTTAGAATAATAGAATTTCAATCAGGAAGATATAGTATAAATCTGCTAGTTTTATATATAAAATATCACAGAAAAAGGCGGCCTCGTTAATTGAGCCGCCTTTTGGGTTTTATATTGATAATATAGTGTCCCTTAGAGGGCCTTGATAATATTATCGACCATTTTTTTGGCGTCGGAAAACAGCATCATGGTGTTATCCCGGAAAAACAATTCATTTTGAACCCCCGCATAACCGGATGCCATGCCGCGTTTGACGAAAAGAACGGTTTTTGCATTTTCCACATCCAATATAGGCATGCCATAAATAGGGCTTGTCTTGTCGGTTTTCGCTGATGGGTTGGTCACGTCATTGGCACCAATGACAAAGGCGACATCAGCCTGAGAAAACTCGTTATTGATATCCTCAAGTTCGAACACCTCATCATAAGGCACATTGGCTTCGGCCAGCAGCACATTCATATGCCCCGGCATGCGCCCGGCCACAGGATGAATGGCATAGGAAACCTTGACGCCTTCTGCCTTAAGGATATCAACCATTTCGCGCAGGGCATGTTGGGCCTGTGCCACAGCCATACCATATCCCGGCACAATGATAACCGAGCCGGCGTTTTTCATGATGAAGGCCGCATCCTCTGCCGATCCTTGTTTGACAGGGCGCGTTTCAATCTCGCCGCTGCCCGCTGCGGCATCTTCGCCGCCAAAGCCGCCAAGAATTACGCTGATAAACGACCGGTTCATGGCCTTGCACATGATATAGCTCAGGATAGCACCGGATGACCCCACGAGCGCGCCGGTCACGATCAGCGCGTTGTTATGCAGGGTAAAGCCAATGCCCGCCGCCGCCCAKCCGGAATAGCTGTTGAGCATGCTRACMACSACTGGCATATCCGCACCGCCAATGGGGATAATRATCAGGAARCCRATGACAAAGCTCAGCCCGATGATCCACCACATCAGGTCGCCGCCGCCGGACGCCGCGCCATTGCTCAGGGCAAAGGCCACAATCAGCCCGATGATGGACAATAATAATGTCGCATTGATCAGATGACGGCCCGGCAGCATAATCGGCGCGCCGGACATATTGCCGTTCAGCTTGGCAAAGGCGATAACCGAGCCGCTAAAGGTAATGGCACCAATGGCCGCACCCAAGGACAGCTCCAACAGGCTGACCGCTTTAATTTGGCCAAACTCGCCGATGCCGAAACTGGCAGGCGCAAAAAATGCCGCCACCGCAACAAAAACCGCCGCCAAACCGACCAAAGCACCCGTAACGATGAGCGCCATATTGCCAAGGGTAAAGCCGAGCGCCGCCGCCGCCCAGCCAGAATAGGAATTGAGCATGGAGATCACCACCGGCATATCCGCACCGCCAATGGGGATGATCAACAAAAAGCCGAGGATCAGCGTTATGCCAATGATTGCCCAAAACACGCCCGGCATATTACCGCCGGATTTCATCAACATGCCGATGAGAACTGCCACTGAAAGGCCCAGCACAAGATTAACCAAATGCTGGCCTTTAAACACGATGGGCGCACCGGACATATTGCCGTTCAGCTTGGCAAAG
>NVVM01000099.1 GCA_002402225.1 Alphaproteobacteria bacterium | reverse complement strand
GCAGTTCATAACTGATGCTTTGACCTTCTATAATTGAAATGCTCCAGATATTTGTCAGAGAAGCCTGAAGATCATTGGCCATGAACAGCTGCTTGCTAAAATCATTAACGGGAAAATCCTGACGCCATTTTGTGCCATATTCTGCCGTATCCCCGCCATATAGCGAAAGCTTGTCAGGATGGCCGTCATCATGGCGATGATCATGACTGAGTTTTATTCCCGCATCCGTTTTGGTGAGAATGAATGTTCTGGAATGATCGTCCCCCACATGCATCGGCAGGCGGATTTCATCCCTGCCGCAATCTCTGACATGCAAAATAGTCACTTTATCTTTAAAGCGAGGATCATCTGAATTATCCACCACGACTTTCCCCGCAAAGGCCTGACCACAAAAGCTGTTTAAAACATTGAAAAACTCATCCTGCGCATCCTTTGCGGCCGCATCATGTGCGGCAAAGGCTTGTCCCGTGATAAAAAAAGATACGGCGAAGGCAATGGTTCTAAATTTCATTCTATGTCCAATTTTTTAATGCCATAAACAATAGGAAGAATGACTGTAACAATATGCCATACCGGCGCAACATCTTTCTTTCGCAATCCTTGATGGGTATCATGTTTAAACCGCGCGCCTCTGTTATAATGGCGCCTCTCAACATATAGAGGAGCGAAAAATGACCAGTTTCATGCATAAACTTGCAGAAGGCCTGCGCAGCCGCGAACAGTATCTTGAGGATCATTCCGTTCACCCCATTTTTGATGGTGAAGATGGCGATTCAATCAAAGAGGAATATCTGGATCTTTTATCTGACTTAAAAGAATTTTCCGAACGTGTGGATCAATTAACGGCTGTCGGCAAAGAATATGACGAACATTTTATCCGTAATATCAAAAATGAACATGAGAAGTTATCGGTCAGGATAGATGCCTGGGCCAAGAAAATAAAATAACCCAGGATATCATAAAAGGATATCATAAAAGGATACCATAAAAAACGGGAGATGCCTCTTGCACCTCCCGTTATAAATTTTAAATGTTCACCCTATGTTAGAATTGCGAGCGAACGGTAAGCCCGAATGTCCGGGGCTGATTGGTGCGGAAACCAAGGCGTGCCCTTCCGCCGCGCTCGCGGTCAAAGGACAGATTGGCATTTTCATCAGTAATATTATTGACATAGGCCACAACTTCCCAATTTTCCATCACAATACCCGCACTGATATTCATTGTTTGATAACCGTCAAGTTCAAGATCAAGTGACGTGACGTCAGCGCCCGATGCGCCGCCAAATGGCAGCCCGGATACAAAGTCACCCGCGCCCGCTTCCTGATCGGAAGGCTGGGTAAAGATGCTGCTGCGATGTTGGAATGTGGTTGAAATATACCCTTCGGTATTATCGCCAAAGGCCTCAATCGGGAAGTTATATGTTGCCGTGATCCCAATATTTAATTTCGGCACGGATGGCAGGCGGTTTCCATCACGAACGCCGCCGAGAACATCCCCATTACTATCCAATACTGTTGAACCAAATTCAGATTGAATGAGGCTGCCGGCAAAGGACAGGTCAAGTCCTTCTATGGGACGGGCTTTTAATTCGAACTCGATGCCCTGCGTATGCGCATCCGGCACATTAAAGGAAATCCGCGAAGAACAAGACCCAGCATCAAGGGTTACCTGAAGATTTGAAATTTTGGTATAGAAAGCCGCCATATTCAGCGTTACGTTACCCGTATTGATTTTAACGCCCGCTTCATAGTTCCATAAAGTCTCATCATTATAATCCTGAAAACCGCCGAAGATAGCAAGATCGTCTGCATTACACAGGGCCGTATTCAAAGGATCATTAACGCCGCCAAGGCGGAAACCTTTGGAAATTTGCGCATTGATGGTGACATCGTCATTAACATCATATGTGGCAAGAACGCGCGGGGTAAAACCACTGGATTCAGTTGTATCAATTTGATTTACAACACCATTACCGAAAAGACCAACCTGCGTCACGCTACGCTCTTCGTTATAATCATAATACCGGCCACCGGCGGTGACTTGGAGGTCATCGGAAACATCATAGCTAGCTTCAGCAAAAACAGCCGTTTGTTTCAATGTATAAGGCAGTTCAGAATAGAAGGGCGAGTCAGCAGGGGCAACGCCCATGGCAACAGCCGCCGATGTTCCCGCACCCAATACGGCGTCCGTTACAGCGTCATACCCGGGAGTCGGTAAGGATTGCCGGTAAAAGCGATCGGTATTGGAATAGAAAACACCGCCCACCCACTGAAATGGGCCATCACCATTTGAGCTTAGGCGCAATTCCTGAGTGAATTGCTCAACTTTCGTGGTATCGCGTAGATTGGACGGAAACAGAACCGCATTATCCGGATAGCCAAGGTCCACAGAAACACTGCCGGTTAAAGCACTGGCATCTCGGCTCACTAAAATATCACGATCCGTATAGCTGGTCACAGATGTCAGGTCGACGCCATCAAAATTTACTTCGATCGTCATATCAGCAATCAATGTTTCGTCTTTGAAAGATTCCCTCAACAACAGAAATTGCTGCCGCGGGCCAAGCTGTACCGCAGGACGCGTTGTCGTATAGGGATTGGCGTAAAGGTTAAAGACTTCCTGACGGTTATTGCCGTCTGTGCTGACTTCCTGATATATCACCCGAGGGGTTATGGTAATATTCTCTGTCGGCTTGAATAACACAGCGATCCGGCCGCCGGTGCGCGAACCACTATTAACATTCTCGTCAATGGTTCCGCCTTCGCGCAACGCATCAATAAAGCCGYCATATTCCGTGTGATAACCGACAATGCGAATGGCGGCTTTATCTTCCGCAATCGGCATATTCAGCATGCCTTTAAGATGCCCGCCAACACCACCGCCGTCGATGGCGTTAAGATTGCCTTCAACGCTGCCTTCGAAACCCTCGGTATTTGGTTTGTTGGTAATATAACGAATGGTGCCCCCAATGGAGCCTGATCCAAAAAGTGTGCCCTGAGGCCCGCGAAGAACCTCGACACGGTTCAAATCATACAGGTCAATATCAGGTGTGWAGAGTGACAGGGAAATAACGGATTCATCCAGATATATACCCACCTGTTCTTTCACGCCCGGTTGGTCACGGACGATCTGACCGGCGGATACGCCGCGAATGGCAACCTGACTTTGGCCGGGGCCCAGATTTTGAATCATCAAGCCCGCAACATTCCGCGCAAGGTCTTCAAGACTGGTGGCACCAGAGCGCTGAATATCAACTTGTGTCTGTGCATTGATGGAAAAAGGCACATCTTTAATGGTTGATGATCTTTTCGTGGCCGTCACCAGAATTTCTTCAAACACCATTTTGTCATCTTCTGCTTCTTGCGCAAATGCGGTGCCAGACAAAAGGATACTTGTGCCAATTGCCGTTCCGGCGAGTGTCATTACTTTTCGTGATAATTTCATATTTTTATTCCTCCATTGTTATATATATTCTTGGATTTTTTGTTTGAGATATAGAATGCGTCAAACAAGTCACACTTATACAAAGTAATAAATTATTTCTACATAATTCGGCCATTTTTCCCGTTTTTTCTGTAACATGAAATAAGGCAACCAAAAAACCACTTAAGGCAACGCTAATAATAACATAGAACACCAGAAAAATCCATTACTGMATTTCTTATATTTACTTTTGAATTAAGGCTTCTTTTTGACGGCGGGTAAGTTTTTTAATGAAGAATTCCCGTTTTGACGCGCTACTTCTATCTTCACAAGGCTCCGTATAGATAAGCTCAAACGGCCCGCGCCCGCGGGTATATTTGGCCCCGATTCCGGCGTTATGATCGATGATACGCTTATCCAGATCATTGGTAATGCCTGTGTAATAGCTGTCATCGCGGCATTTCAGAATATAAACCACCCATTTGCGCATAATGTTTCTTTCAGGTTGGTGAGAATAGACAGGCTATTTTTCCAAAGGCGTCTCTAATGAAGAAACGACACAGCTCATGAATTTTCGAATAGGATAAGTCAAAWTTCTATGCTGCGAAAATACTGCCGTAATGGGCAATGTGGGGTTTCCGGGTAATTTAAATATCTGCATATTCGGATTACGTTCCGAATGCTTTAGGTTATATATCGCCAGCGCATCTAAAATACCCGCGCCCAAGCCATTATGAACCAATGCCGCCGCCATATGATGATCGTGAACCCGGATAAAACTTGCGGGCGAGACATCCGCCTTTAACAATAAAGATCTGGCGATTTTCCCTAACGGTTCATTTTCATACAGATCAATATAGGGCAGATCAGACAGAATGTTCAAATCAAGGGGATGATCCGGAGGTGGCTGATGATCCAATTCCGCCAGCATTGTTTTGGGGATAACGCCATAAACCGGAATATCCATCAAGGGTTTTGCCCTTAAACCAGAATCCTCTTCCAACCCAAAAGTAAGGCCCAAATGATACGACTGGGGCCTATCATCAAGATTTGCCAATATTGCCGGGGAATGTTCAGAGGATATATCAAAAGTAAATCGCTGATGAAGTTTTTGGAAATTTGTAATGGCCTCTGGCAATACGCGCTGACTCAGGGCGGGTGTCGCGGCTATTCTGATATGGCCGGCAGACCCCTCCCGCAGGCGATCACACAGACTATCAACCGCCAACAAAGACTCGTGAGCCCGGTCAACCTCATCAAATAAAATGCGCGCCTCGGCCGTTGGAACCAACCTGCCACGCGAACGGTCAAATAATGCAAAACCAAGTTCAGCCTCCATATGTTGCAGAGAAGACGTCACCGACGGCTGGGAAACACGAAGATTTTGCGCCGCCCGGGTTACGGTACCATAAGTCATGACCGCATGAAAAATTTCTATTTGACGGTACCGCATGAGCTTCTCCTGAAAAAGTTTCCCCAAGGAATATAAGCTGAAGTTATACTAAAGGCAATATTTCTAATTTGCATTATACAAATAATTGCTCAATAGTCTGTTCATTAGAAATTTTTTGGAGACAACAAATGGGTCAAGTATTTTACCGCGCCCCCAAACATCAATATCCTACTGTCGTTAAAGCAGAAGGCGTGTATTTATATGACCAAGACGGCAAACAATATCTGGATGCCAGCGGCGGCGCCGCCGTATCATGCTTGGGCCATGGGAATAAATATGTCATCAATGCTATAAAGTCACAGCTTGATACGGTYGCCTATGCTCATACGGCTTTTTTCACAAATGCGCCGCAAGAAGAATTGGCCGGCAGGCTTGCTGCGCGTTTTGGCGCATATAACGCCAAGGTATATTTTTTGTCCGGCGGGTCAGAAGCAAACGAAACAGCCATCAAGCTCGCCCGGCAATATTGGGTTGCACGCGGACATCATCAAAAAAGCATCATTATCAGCAGAGATCAAAGCTATCATGGCAATACGCTCGCCGCCCTGTCCATGAGCGGAAGCCCGTCACGGCAACAGGCGTTCAAACCCATGCTGCATRATTGGCCCAAGGCCTTGCCATGCCATGCTTACCGCTATCAACGCCCCGATGAAAACACGGCGCAATACAGCGAAAGATGCGCCTTATCACTGGAAGCAGAAATTTTAAACGCCGGGACAGGAAATGTTGCGGCCTTCATCGCAGAACCAATTGTGGGGGCTACTTTGGGCTGCGCTGCGGCAACGGCGGGTTATTTCAAAAAAATCAGAGAAATTTGTGACAAATATGACATTTTACTGATTCTGGATGAAGTCATGTGCGGGGCGGGCAGATCCGGCAGCTATTTTGCCTTTGAACAAGAAGATATTCAACCCGATATTGTCACATTGGCAAAAGGGCTTGGCGGCGGATATCAACCCTTGGCAGCCGTTATTTGCAAAGGCCATATTCACGATCATATTGTTAAAGGATGTGGTTCCTTTGAACATGGGCACACCTATATCGGCCATGCCGCCGCCTGCGCGGCTGGCTGCGCCGTTATGGATGTGATTGAGGAAGAAAWCCTTCTGAAAAAAGTGCGCAATACGGGCAAAATATTAATGGCACAATTAAAAACCAGTTTTCAATCCCACCCCAATGTGGGCGATATTCGAGGGAGAGGTTTATTCATAGCCCTGGAATTCACACTGGACAAAGACCATAAAACCCCCCCGGGTTTTGAGCTTGATTTGCCTAAAAAATTAAAAACCAGTGCCATGAAAAATGGCCTGATATGTTACCCCGGCGGCGGCACAGCCGATGGCATAAACGGCGCACATATTCTACTCGCCCCGCCTTTTATTTATGAGGATAGCCATATCAGTGAATTGATCGAAAAGTTACAATGCATCATAGAAGAGCAGACGTTTGCATAATGGTTGGTGCATAATGGTTGGGGTGGCAGGATTCGAACCTGCGCATGACGGGATCAAAACCCGTTGCCTTACCGCTTGGCTACACCCCATCAAAGATATCAATATCATGAAGATGCCGCGAACATAAGCAGATTTCTTTCAACATGCAATGATGATTTTACAAAAAAAACTTTTTTTTCTTTTAACACCAGATTTTAAGTATTTGACAAGGCTAATGCGCTAGAAGATAACTCTTGAAATACAAAACAAGATTGAGGAATTTTAATGGCCATAGTTGTAACAGGYGCCGCCGGCTTTATYGGWTTTAATGTYKCCAGACTTCTGCTGGAACGSGGRGAAGAGGTTATYGGCATTGATAATMTSAAYGATTATTATKMYRTYRRMYTGAAARAWAACCGSCTGKCSGARATAAARRRCRACCCNGGCTTYNACCTTTYTRAARYTKGATTTTTCRGATTTTGAMGCCYTWAMRKCGGCSCTYGMYCMMYATRATGTSAMAAAARTAGTTCACTTGGGCGCGCAGGCCGGGGTCAGATACTCTCTGACCAATCCTTTTGTTTATGCCCAGTCAAACCTGATCGGGCATTTGAATATTATGGAATATGCCCGCCATAAAAAAGGCTTTGAGCATTTGGTTTATGCCTCATCATCTTCTGTTTACGGCGGCAATAAAAATATGCCTTTTACCACAGATGACAGGGTTGATAATCCGGTATCTCTGTATGCTGCCACAAAAAAGGCCGATGAATTAATGAGCCAGAGCTATGCTCATCTATATCGTATGCCGCAAACCGGGCTGCGGTTCTTCACCGTAT
>NVVM01000098.1 GCA_002402225.1 Alphaproteobacteria bacterium | reverse complement strand
CAGGTGCCGCAGATACCGGTGCGAGTTTCGCAAGTCAGTGCCGAGCGAATTTTAACCTGTTGAATACCAGCCGCATCGATTGCTTCAACGTGCTCGTTTTCAATTGATTCACCAGTCGCAATAATTACTTCTCCGGTTTCCGGATGGGTAACATCACCGGCTGCCGCGCGACCAACAATACGCTCGCCGAGTGAAGCAACAACCTGCCCCGCATCAACAACTGCTTGCATTGTCAGTCCGTTTTCAGTGCCACAATCAACCACGTTGATAATGCAATCTTGAGCCACATCAACCAAACGACGGGTCAGGTAACCAGAGTTAGCTGTTTTCAACGCGGTATCGGCCAAGCCTTTACGCGCTCCGTGGGTGGAGTTGAAGTACTCCATCACAGTCAGGCCTTCTTTAAAGTTCGAGATGATCGGTGTTTCGATAATCTCGCCAGAAGGTTTGGCCATAAGACCACGCATACCTGCCAACTGTTTCATCTGTGCCGGAGAACCACGAGCACCTGAACGCGACATCATATAAATCGAGTTCATTTGCTTTTGGCGGCCATTTTCGTCGATCTGAACAGCACGAATGCCCTGCATCATTTCATCGGCAACCTTGTCACCACATTTGGCCCACGCATCAACGACCTTGTTGTATTTCTCGCCCTGGGTAATCAAACCATCATTAAACTGTTGTTCAAATTCTTTTGCCTGCGCCTGGGTATCCTTGATCATTCCAGCTTTAGTATCAGGAATAACCATGTCATCCATACCGAACGAAATACCAGCTTTACAAGCATGGGAGAAACCAAGTGTCATGATCTGGTCGCAGAAAATAACAGTCTCTTTTAGACCGCAGTTTCTGTAAACACGGTCGATCATGGCTGAGATGTTCTTTTTGGTCATTTCACCGTTGCAAACGTCGAATGGCACTTTGGCATTGCGCGGCAACAACTCACCCATAATCATCCGACCAGGCGTTGTATCATGCAATTCCCATACCGGATTGCCTTCCTCGTCAACAGTCTTGAAGCGGCCCTTAATTTTGGTGTGCAGAGTTACAACTTTGTTTTCCAGTGCATGGTGCAATTCGCCCATATCGGCAAAGGACGGTTTTAATCCGGCGAGGGCTTCCATGGTGGCTTCCGGGCGCATATGTTCGTCATGGTCAAGAACGGTCATGCCCAGTTTGTCTTTGATGGCCACAAGGGATTTGTCAAAATGTCCTTTGTCCCACGCCGCCTTGGCCCGCTGCTGGCTTTGCACGGCAAAGGCGTCACAATCTTCACGGCTGAAACCATAAAGATTGCCCATCAGATCCGCGCCGATGCCCTGCGGGGCAAAGCCGATTTGATAGGATGTTTGCGGGTCAACGGCCCATGCGCCGCCGTCCGATCCCATGGGAACCCGTGACATGGCCTCAGCCCCGCTGCCGATGATCAGGTCTGACTGACCGGCCATGACGCGGGCGGCGGCATAATTGGTGGCCACAAGGCCCGATGAGCAGAAACGGTCAATCTGTACGCCCGGCACATGATGGCCATAGCCGGCCATAATGCCGGCAAAACGCGGCATGACAGAGCCTTGTTCCGCAACCGGAGATACAGTGCCGGTGATAATATCGTCGACAAGTTCAGGATTGAAATCGCTGCGATCTTTCAGGGCTTTAAGAATCTGTGTCAGAAGATCGATAGGCGTTACCTCATGAAGGCTGCCATTCTTTTTTCCGCGCCCGCGCGGCGTTTTTACATAATCATAAATATAAGCTTCAGTCATTTTCTAATTCCTTTGAATTTTGGCCATTTAGGAATTTTTGGCCATTTAGAATGAGTGGGCATTGAGGCCCATAACGCTTGTCGCGCCGGCTTCTATTTTGGCTTTCAAGGCCGCGGKTTCCGGCAACATATGACCATAGAAGAAGTCTGCGGTGATCAATTTATCTTCTAGAAATTCTTTATCGCCTTCGCCTGCGGCGATCATCTCATGGGCTTTTTTAGCCATATCGGCCCAGAAATAGGCCATGGTCACAAGGGCCAGTAGATTTAAGTAATAATGGGCGCCGGCGCCGGCATTGTTGGGGTTTGACAGGCCATTTTGCATCAGCCACATACTGGCGGCCTGCAAACGGCCGTTGGCCTTTTCCAGCCCCGGTATATAATTGTTTAAGGCGTCATTGGTTTTATTGTCATCAATGAAGGTCTGGATCATCTCAAAATAGGCCCGGATCGCCGCGCCGCCATTGGCGGGCAATTTACGGCCAATCAAATCCATGGCTTGTATGCCGTTGGTGCCTTCATATATGGGGGCGATGCGGCTATCGCGCAGAAATTGCTCCATGCCCCATTCGCGGATATAGCCGTGGCCGCCAAAACATTGTAATGCGCGGCTGGCGGCTTCTACACCCTGATCGGTCAGATAGGATTTCAGAACAGGCGTAATCAGCGCCAAAAGCTCTTCGGCTTTTTCCCTTTCGGCTTCATCGGGATGTTCGCGGGTGGTATCGACCAATATGCCGGCCCAGACCGCCATGGCCCGGCTGCCTTCGATGAAGGCGCGATTGGTCATCAACATACGGCGCACATCAGGATGAACCATGATCGGGTCGGCTTTATCATCAGGATTCTGAGCGCCGGTCAATGCACGGCCCTGAAGCCGGTCATTGGCATAGACCACGGCATTTTGCTGGGCGACCTCGGCAATGGCCAATCCTTGGATAGCGACCCCGAGGCGGGCTTCATTCATCATGGTGAACATGGCCTTCATGCCTTTATGCTTGTCACCGAGCAGATAGCCTGTGGCTTCGTCATAATTCATCACGCAGGTGGCATTGGAATGGATGCCCATTTTCTCTTCCAGAGAGCCGCAGGATACRYCRTTAYKSGCGCCRAKMGWWCCATCKTCATTGATSAKGWWKYKYGGCACRATGAAMAGGSWRATKCCCTTGRYGCCRTYSGGSCYKCCCGGWRTTYTKGCMAGGACAAGATGGATGATATTTTCCGTCAGGTCGTGATCGCCGGCAGAAATGAAAATTTTGGTGCCGGAGACTTTATAGCTGCCATCGTCTTGCGGCACGGCTTTTGTGGTCAAYAGTCCCRAATCSGTCCCGCAATGAGGTTCGGTCAAATTCATGGTGCCGGCCCATTCCGCAGAATACATTTTGGGYAGATATTTTTCTTTTTGTTCGTCYGTGCCCCAGGCATAGATGGATTCTGTCGCRCCCTTGGTCAGGCCGGGATACATGGCAAAGCCCCAATTGGCGGATACCATAATTTCATTGAGCAATAATCCCAAAGTCTGCGGCAATCCCTGTCCGCCGTATTTGACATCCCCTGTCATGCCCTGCCAGCCGCCTTCTACATATTGGGCGTAGGCTTCCTTGAAGCCGTCCGGGGTGATGACTTTGCCATTCTCCAGGCGGCATCCCTGTCCGTCGCCGGAAAGATTTAAGGGTTGAAAGACATTCTCGTTGATTTTTGCCGCTTCGTCCAGAATGGCGTCCAGAAGGTCGGGCGTTGCCTCTGCAAAGGCAGGTATATTGCTATGTTTTTGCAGATCAAAATAATCATGCAGAAGAAATTTTATGTCTTTAACGGGGGCTGAATAAGTTGGCATTGGTTATGTCTCCGATTTCTATATGCTGTTAGCTGCTGGATAGTTTTCTGCTATAAAAATTGTCATTGTATCGACCAGATTGGAWAATTCTTCCAGGGTTTCATCAATGTCTTTCTTTTGTTGCTCTAAATTTTTGATTCTTTTGTTGCAGGCTGTGATGGTGACGCGGCATTGTTCTTCCTTGCCGCCCTCGCCGTAATGCATGTTGAGAACTTCACGAATATCCGTGATTGAAAAACCCACCCGTTTTCCGCGCAGGATCCAGATAAGGCGGGCGCGGTCACTGGTGGAATAAATTCTGGCCTGTCCTTCGCGTTTTGGGGCGATGAGGGATTCATCCTCATAATAGCGCAAGGTTCGGGGGGTGATGCCGAATTCTTCYGARAGYTCTGAAATGCTRTAGGTTYTTTTTGTCATTTTATTTCGTTAARAYAAGYKGTTNAAATAGGAARMWWKKCTTTAAAACTTACGTCACGCCGCAACAGGTATAATAATAGAATCAACCAAGCCATCTTAGTTGACCTTTACGTAAAGGTCAACTAAGAATGAATGGTCGTTTTAAAAGGTCATTAATAACGCAAATTGCTGCCGTATTTTTCATCTGGTTTTTTTCAGTTGAATTTTCTATATTGATGCTAAAAACAGTATCATTTTTGGGTCATTTTGTATAGGGTTGATTTAGGATCCAAAGGTTGGGTCAGCTTGCTCAGGGCCTGTTATCAACATAAGACTGAAGAACTATAAACATGCAGATTTACCTGCCTATTGCTGAAATGTCGATTAAYWKCKTWYWKSKRKYGTKYATGGGCGGCGGTGTTGGCTTTTTATCGGGGATGTTTGGCGTTGGCGGCGGTTTTCTGATGACACCGCTGTTGATTTTTATTGGCGTGCCGCCCGCCGTCGCGGTGGCAACAGAGGCAAATCAAATTACCGCAGCATCGGTCTCCGGGGCCCTGGCTCATGGGCGCCGGGGCGGCATTGATTACAAGATGGGCAGTGTCCTTATTGTCGGCGGGGCGGTTGGCTCGTATTTTGGATCCATGTTATTTACCGTATTAAAGGCAACGGGGCAGGTTGATTTGATGATTTCCCTGTCTTATGTGGTGTTTCTGGGCGGTATTGGCGGCATGATGTTCGTGGAAAGCGTGCGCAGTATCTTACGCAACAGGCGCGGTGACAAGCCCGTGGCGGGCCGGCGTTCTCGCACATGGGTGGATGCCTTGCCTTTTAAAATGAGATTTCGGGCGTCAAAAATGTATATCAGCGCTATTCTTCCTTTGGCCATTGGCGGGCTTGTTGGGGTTCTGGCGGCGATCATGGGGGTCGGCGGCGGTTTTATCATGGTTCCCGCGATGATTTATCTGTTAAATATGCCGATTAATGTGGTCATTGGCACTTCGCTTTTTCAGATTACCTTTGTGACAGCAAGTGTCACTTTTCTGCATTCTGTCAATACCCAGACCGTTGATGTTATGCTGGCGCTTATCCTGCTTACAGGTGCGGTCATCGGCGCGCAGGTTGGGGCGCGGGTTGGCTTGAAATTAAAAGGTGAGCAGCTTAGAATTCTTCTGGCGATACTTGTGCTGGTGGTCTGCGGAAAAATGGCGGTGGATCTGGTGAGTGAGCCGGACGAGGTTTATTCTGTCACCCCGGTAGGGAGAAGCCATTGAGGCCCGTGATAATGCATATGTTCCGTTTGCTGCTGTACGGCGGCCTGTTTTTTAGCCATCAGGCCCGCGCGGAGCGTATGGTTACGGATCTGTCCAGTCATGCTATTGAAATCACCTCTCAGTTTTCCGGGACCGAGTTAATGATCTTTGGCGCTATAGAGCGGGCCATTACCAGAAGTCGTGGACAGAATATTGTTGTGGAGGGCATTGATTATGACATCATTGTTGTGGTGCAAAGTGGCCGTCATGACGTGGTCGTTCGGCGCAAGGAAATGATTGGTCCCATATGGGCCAATAAGGATTTTCGAACGCTTAAAGATGTACAGGGCTATTACGCGGTCACAACGACGCGGCCCATCAGCCAAATTTTGACTCCTGAACAGCAGCGATTATTAGGGGCCGGAATTAATCAGCTAAAGATTGATTTTGTGGAACCTGTCTCAAAAGAAGAAGAAAAAAACTTCCGCGCTGGTTTCATTCGAAATATGAAAGCCAAAAAACTTTATAGCCAGCAAGAAGGCACTATTTCTATTCTGGATGATATATTATTTCGCGCCATTCTGTATTTTCCGGCCAATATGCCTGTTGGAGATTATCAGGTTGAAGTGCATCTGGTGCGCGACGGGGAAGTCATTCTCAGCCAGCAGTCTTCCCTCGAGGTCGGTAAAAAAGGGTTGGAAAGACTTATCTATAATTTTGCCCATGAATCGCCGGCGTATTATGGCATTATGGCTATTATTCTCGCCCTGTCCGCAGGTTGGCTTGGCGGGTTTGTCACCAGAAAAATGTAATAATAATCTCGGGGCGACTTAAATTCTCTTGCGATTTCTGGCAACGTCTTTAAAAAGACCCTCATGGAAAATATTGAAATCCCTTATTTGATTGCTTTGATCGGCGGTATGTTCAGTTTTTTATCACCCTGCGTGTTGCCGCTGGTGCCGGCCTATATTTGTTTTATTACCGGCAATAGTTATCAAGATTTGCGGGACGGTGATAAGATTGACAAATGGGCTATGCTTTGGCCGGCTATTGCCTTTGTGCTTGGCTTTTCCACGGTATTTATTGCGCTTGGTGCCGGGGCCTCCTTCGTTCAGGGGGTGTTGCTGGAATATAAAGAGATTTTTGCTCAAATTTCAGGGGCCATGATTATTATCCTCGGGATTCATTTTACAGGTTTGGTCAAAATACCTTTTTTATATAGGGAAGCCCGTTTCCAGACGGATAATGAGCAAAGAGGCCTGACCGGGGCTTACGTTATTGGGCTGGCTTTTGCCTTTGGCTGGACRCCYTGYATTGGTCCTATTTTGGGTGCTATTCTTGCAGTTGCAGGTGCGCAGCAAGACATTTCACACGGCATCATTTTACTTGCCCTATATTCAGCAGGACTCGGTATTCCTTTTTTACTCGCCGCCCTTGCCACGGATGCTTTTTTAAATTGGTCACAACGGTTTAAACGTCACTTACACATCATTGAAATCACATCGGGTATATTGTTGATGGTCGTAGGCGCACTTATTTTCTTAGGAAGCTTCAGTATTTTATCGGGATTTATCATTGAATACATGCCTTGGCTCAGCAATATTGAAGCAACATTCAGCGGATAAGGGTAAAGAAGTTGACCCCACAGCAAGCCCATGTTTCAATTGGAAGTATGGACACGCAAGAGAACCAACAACAGATCGAATCCCGAATCACCACCCTCCAAGCGCACCTTAGCACCATCGCACAACACTTGGATAAGGTCATCACCGAAAACAAGCGCCTGCGTGTAGTCGTCCGCTTAGCAGAAAGTGAACTACGCAAACGCAGAGATCGCGTTCAGAATTTGGAGCAAGAGTTAGAAACCTTACAAACGAACGACACTGAAAATTCTACCAACAATGAGAGTAACCAT
>NVVM01000097.1 GCA_002402225.1 Alphaproteobacteria bacterium | reverse complement strand
TTGCGCCGTAAGGACATTTATTGGCAGCCCTATCACGATAAAATCAGCCGTGAACTTGACCGGATTAAAGCGCAGTTTGGCCATGCATTGTTATGGGATGCCCATTCCATCCAAAGTCATGTGCCGCGCTTTTTTGACGGGGCGTTAACGGCCCTTAACCTCGGGACGGGGAATGGCATTGCGTGCGCGGCAGAGATTGAAAAAAAGCTGTTCGCTATCGCAAAGGAATCTGATTATAGCGCGGTGTTAAATGGTCGCTTTAAAGGCGGATATATTACCCGCCATTACGGGAATCCTGCGCGGAATATCCACGCTTTCCAACTGGAAATATCCCAGATCACCTATATGGATGAAGAGCCAACCTTTGCCTTTCAGGAAGATCGCGCTAACAAATTGCGGCCCACATTAAAGAAAATGATTGAAGGGTTCCGCGTCAGGCCTCATTAATTTCATATTATTTRTAGATATAGTCCCGCGTTAAGGGAACCGTATCAACCTTTTTGGCCAGTTGAAATTGAAATACCACATGACCCAGATTACGAAAGGCGCATTCGGCACTGGCCAGATAGAAATTCCACATACGAAAAAATCGTTCATCATATAAATCAACAATGGCCTTTTTATTCGCACATGTCCGCCTGCGCCATTCGCGCAGGGTTTTCGCATAATGCAGCCGCCAGACTTCCATGTCGGTAATATAAAGCCCGGCTTTCTCAATGATCGGTGAAATCTCGGACAGGCTTGGGGCATAGCCGCCGGGGAAAATATATTTGATGGTCCAGGGATCCGTGGACCCCGGCCCATCGGCCCGCCCGATGGTATGGATCAAGGCGACACCGTCATCTTTCAGGCTGTCATAAACCTTGTCAAAATAGGTTTGATATTGCCGCCGCCCCACATGTTCAAACATGCCAACGGAGACCACGCGGTCAAATTTTTGGGTGACGTTGCGGTAATCCTGAAAATTGATATGAACCTTGCCCGTGGCCCCATGATCTTTCACGCGGCTGTTGGCAAGCTCATGCTGTTCCTCGCTTAAGGTCACCCCCGTCACAGACGCGCCGGATAATTTATTCAAGTGCAAGGCCAAACCGCCCCAGCCACAGCCAATATCCAGAACCTCATGATGTTCTTCCAGCAGTAGTTTGGCGGCAATGATATTCTTTTTATTTTCCTGGGCTTGCTCCAGACTGTCTTCTTCGGACTTGAAAAAAGCGCAGCTATATTGCCGGTCCGGATCAAGGAAAAGGTCGTATAATTCGCCCGATAAATCATAATGATGGGCAACATTTTTTTGAGACCGGCCCACCGGATTAATTTGCGCGAGCCAGCTTTTGAAACGGCTATAGGGGTCGCCGCCCGTTAAATGCATGGCATTACCCTTGCGCCATTCCATATTTTTGGTAATCAAAAACAGAAAATCAAAAATATCCTGACCACCCTCAATGGTAAGCGATCCGTCCATAAAAGCTTCGCCTGCCTTCAGGTCGGGCTTAAGGAATAGCTTCATTGGCAGCAGCCTGTCATGGAAGCGAATGGTTACTTCGGGTTGGGCCGTCCCGATAAAACTATGCTTTTTGCCCGAGGCATCAATGATATGCAGCGTACCCTCGCGGATAAGTTTTTTAAGAAAAAAGGCCAGTAAAAACATATATTCTCCCCATTATGGTTTGCGCGATCATGCCATTTTGTCGTATGCTGCGCAAGATTATATTTAGAGTCTATATTTAGATTCTGCTACATGAACGGGACATGAAGAGAGAAGAATAAAATGAAAATGATTCTTGCCGTTGCCGCCGGCGGTGCTTYGGGGTCGGCCGCGCGGKATCTGGTGGGCAAGATGATGCTGCGGCTGATGGGGCCGGGATTYCCCTGGGGCACRYTKRSGGTGAATATGGCGGGCTCTTTTATCATTGGTTTAGCCGTCGGGCTATTGGCAAGCCGATATAGCCTGAGCCATCATTGGCAGGGCTTTTTGATCATGGGCGTGCTTGGCGGCTTTACGACTTTTTCGGCCTTCTCYATGGAATTGGGATTGATGCTGGAACGGCATGAAATGGCCAATGCCGCCCTTTATGCTATTGGGTCATTGTCATTTGGGGTCGCGGCTCTGTTCATGGGCCTTTACGCGGGGCGTTATTTGGCTTAAGAGGGGGCCAGAGCAATATCCTGATAGGAAAATATATGTCTGGCGTAAGTCATCATAAAGTTCAGCCGTTTGAAAATGGCTGGCGCATCGATAAATGGTTCAAGGTTAATTTCCCGGACTTGGGATTTGGGCGTTTGTCAAAATTAGTGCGCACAGGGCAGGTGAGGGCCGATGGCAAAAGAATAAAGGCGGGTTTTCGGGTGGCAGAAGGTATGGAAATCCGTGTGCCGCCCATTGGGGCAAATCCCAATGAAGGCAAAGGCTATAGCCCCCGGAACAGCAAAAAAGGCCCGAGTCTGGAAGATAAACGCTATATTCGGGATATGGTCATTTATGAGGATAACAGCGTTATTGTCCTGAATAAACTTCCCGGCCTTGCGGTGCAGGGCGGCAGCAACATCACCCGCCATGTGGATGGGCTGCTGGATTGCCTGCAGGGCGACAACCCCGAACGGCCAAAACTTGTTCATCGGCTGGATAAGGATACCAGCGGCGTGCTTGTCATTGCCAAAAGCAGCCCTGCGGCAAAAAGCCTGACCGAATCCTTTCGCAACCGCAAAACCAACAAGATATACTGGGCCTTGGTTGTGGGACGACCAGAACGCACAGAAGGCACGGTCAACGCCCCCCTGGATAAGGAGCCGGGCACGCGCGGCGAGCGGATGATGGTCGCCGACAAGGGCAAAAAAGCCGTGACCGATTTTCATGTTATGGACAGCGCCTTGCGCTCGACCAGCTGGGTGGCTTTTAAGCCGGTGACCGGACGCACCCATCAAATCAGGGTTCATGCCACCGTGCTGGATTGTCCCATCGTCGGTGACGGTAAATACGGCGGAAAAGAAGCCTTTCTTGATGGCGCGGTCAGCAAGAAATTACATCTTCACGCCCGCAGCATCGAAATTGATCACCCGGACGGCGGCACCCTGTCCATAACCGCAAATTTGCCGCGCCATATGAAAGAAAGCTGGGATATGTTCGGTTTTGACAAGAATGATAAAACAGATCCCTTTGATATTGAGGATTAAACTTGAAACATCCGGAGCTATGATGAAGTTGATTGTGTTTGATTGTGACGGGACTCTGGTTGATGGGCAGCATTTGATCCTTGATGCCATGGCCTCGGCCTGCCTGGCCCTCGAGGTTCCCTACCCCGGTGATGAGGCCGTGCGGCAGATCGTCGGGCTGTCCCTTATGGAAGCCATCGAAATTTGTCACCCGCGCGAAAACCAAAAAACCCACCTTGCTTTSAAGGATGCTTTYRTYRSCCGCTTTCAGGAATTGCGCMAGCRRGATGAKGWKCMRGARCCSCTCTWTGACGGGGTGARRGASRTSWTKGARAGCCTGMRYGRSGMSGGSTWTMTSCTYGGCRTRGCCACGGGRAAATCCCGGCGCGGMYTGRMRAWYACCYTGAARAAYCACGGCYTSWGKGAKYWTTTCMTKACYCTGAATACYGCYGATGACGGGCCGGGAAAACCGCAYCCCTCCATGTTGATTAATGCCATGAATGAGGTGGGCGCAGCGCCTGAAAATACGGTCATGATTGGCGAYACCACATTTGATATTCATATGGCRCTTGCGGCCAARGTCGCCGCCATCGGCGTGTCATGGGGCTATCATGATCGCGATAAGCTCATCGGGGCGGGGGCGCATCATATATTGGATCATATTTCGCACATAAGGCAGGGATTGAATGAAACGATTTTATAAGGCAGCCGCCGTTGTTGACATGACGGGGGCTGCTCATGARCAGGGCTTTTYYATTGCGCTGGATGGCAAGGAAATCAAAACGCCGGAAAAAAGACCTAATCTCAGCCCGACCAAGGCCTTGGCAGAGGCCATTTGCGCAGAATGGAATGAACAGGGCGATAAAATAGACCCTGCCAGCATGCTGATGGCAAAGCTTCAGAATACGGCCCTTGACCGCGTCCATACGCGGCGCAATGATTTAATTGCCGAATTGGTCAAATATGCCGGCACAGACCTGCTGTGTTACCGGGCGGAATTTCCCGAAGATCTGGCGCAGCAGCAAGCGGACCTATGGCAGCCATTGCTGGACTGGGTGGGTCAAAATCATGACATAAAACTTGTTGTAACCACAGGGATACTGCATGTGCCGCAGGATTTATGTGAGTTTGAAAAGCTTGATGTTTTCCTTGGCGGGCTGGACAGCTTTCATCTTGCGGCTTTTCACAATATCACGACCCTTTGTGGCTCCGTCTCTATTGCGCTTAATGTCCTTGGCGGTAATATTTCCGCAGAGCAGGCTTGGGCGGCCGCTGAGCTGGATGAAAATTATCAGACCCGGCAATGGGGCAAAGATGATGAAGCCATATTCCGGCAGGAAAATATGAAAAAAGAACTCAAAGCCGCCATTGATTTTCTGGCGTTATTATAGAGTCTGAAGAAATAACTTTCGGGTGCCGACGGCATAGATGATGCCATAAATCAGGCAGATAAGCGAACTCCAGACCAGAAAATCGTCGATGATCTGCGGCATTAGGAAATAGGCGGGGATCACCGCAAGGCCGCGCAATAGATATATGCCGGAAATAATCACAAGCCCGATTCTCAGCAGGGGCAGTTTGCGGATGATGCCGGCACCTGAAAAAGCATAAAGCGCCCAGATGAACAGGACAAGCGCAATGCCGGATGTGACCAGCGGCGGATACCATGAACCATTTTCCGCCATAATCGCCATTTCTTCGCCCGCGCCAAAGAATCGGTACCAGTCCGGGCCGCCAAAAATGATGGAGATATGGAGCAGAGCAGCGATTAAGCTTAATATACCGCCAAAAAGCAAACTCTTGTTGAGTGCCGTCATATTGTGACCGCCGCGCCAATAAAACAGATTGTTGCCATCAAAATCCCGACAAAAGGTATTTTAAACCAGTATTTCTTTGCCAGAAAAAGATAAGATAACCCAATGATCACAGGCAGCCATGTGAACCACAGACTGTTTTCGATGATCGTGAAATTCCATAATGCCAACGGGATATAAAAAGCCGCGACAAGCATGGCTCCCAAACTGTGACTGGCATTAAAACCAACCCATGCTTTCCAGACAGTTGTTTCCCGTGTCAATGCCAGTGACGTGCCTTGCATGGCCTCTTTCACCGAAAGATCATAGGGATCAAGTCTGGATGTGAAAAAGGTATAGATCAAATGCATGCTGCCAAAAAAACCAAATATACCCGCGCCTGTTATTATCAAGATTTGCGTCATTTTTTCTTTGATTCCTCTAATGTTTTTGCTGTTTTCAAGGGTCTTCTGCGGTTCATCGTGAAGATCAAGACTCATCATAGCGCATAATTTTTTGTGCCATGCAGCAATTTTATTGGAATATTTTCTTGACGCCATGATTTTCCTCTGTATGTTCGGCGGCGGGCTATCCCTCCCCAACGGGGGACGTCTATTCTGCAAGGAGTAGGAGATAAAATGAAACCTTTACAGAAACMAGCGAACCCGCTGTTTTCGTCTGGACCCTGCGCGAAACGCCCGGGTTGGACGATTGATAATTTGAAAAACGCGCCATTAGGCCGTTCTCATCGTGCCAAAATTGGCAAATCCCGACTTAAAAAAGCTATTGACCAGACTGCGGCCATTCTTGGGCTGCCCGAAGGTTATCGTGTGGGCATCGTGCCCGGTTCTGATACCGGCGCTGTTGAAATGGCCTTATGGTCCTTGCTCGGCGCACGCGGCGTTGACATGCTTGCCTGGGAAAGTTTTGGTGCCGGCTGGATTACGGATGTGGCCAAGCAACTGAAATTAAACGATATTCGCACGTTGACCGCTGATTACGGCGATTTGCCTGATTTAAGCAAAGTCGATCCGGCCCGTGATGTTGTTTTCACATGGAACGGCACCACGTCGGGCGTTAAGCTGCCCAACGCGGACTGGATCAGTGATGATCGCGCAGGCCTGACCATTTGTGATGCGACGTCAGCGGCATTTGCCATGGACTTGCCTTGGGAGAAGCTGGATGTCACCACTTTTTCCTGGCAAAAAGTTCTGGGCGGCGAGGCGGCTCACGGCGTTATTATCCTCAGCCCCCGCGCGGTGGAGCGGCTTGAAAGCTATGTGCCGCCGTGGCCATTGCCAAAAATTTTCCGGCTGACCAAAAACGGAAAATTGATTGAGGGCATCTTCAGCGGCGCCACCATCAATACGCCGTCCATGCTCTGCGTCGAAGATTATCTGGACGCGCTGAACTGGGCGGAAAGCATAGGCGGGCTGCGCGGCATGATCGCAAGGTCGGAGGAAAATCTTGACGTGCTGCGCAAGTGGGTTGCGCGTACTGACTGGGTGGAATTTCTGGCCAATGATGCGCAGACGCTATCCAATACATCGGTTTGCTTCAAGATCACCGCGCCGTGGTTCACAGCTTTGGAAGAGGCGCAGCAGACTGCGGTTGCCAAGGAAATGGCCATGTTGCTGGATGCGGAAGAGGCCGCTTTTGATATTGGCGCCTACCGCGATGCCCCTGCGGGCCTGCGCATTTGGGCGGGGTCAACCATTGAGGCGTCGGACCTGTTGGCATTACTGCCGTGGCTCGATTGGGCCTATGGTCAAGTCAAATCTTCTTATACAAAATAATTCTCGTTTTTTTTAAAGGTATTCTGAAATGGTAAAAATACTGATTTCTGATAAGTTAAGTCCGCTTGCAAAGCAAATATTTGAACAGCGCGGCATCGAAGTTGACCAGATTGTTGGTCTTACCCCTGAACAGTTGATCGAAGCAATCCCCCGTTATGACGGGCTGGCCATCCGGTCTGCAACCAAGGCAACCAAAGCGGTTCTTGCGGCGGCAACCAATCTTAAGGTTATTGGCCGGGCCGGAATCGGGGTGGATAATGTGGATATTTCTGCGGCGACCAGTCATGGTATTGTGGTGATGAATACGCCGTTCGGCAACAGCATAACAACGGCGGAACATGCCATTGCCATGATGTTCGCTCTGGCGCGCCAGATTCCGCTGGCTAATGCGAGCACCCATGCGGGCAAATGGGAAAAATCCCGTTTTATGGGGGTTGAGT
>NVVM01000008.1 GCA_002402225.1 Alphaproteobacteria bacterium | reverse complement strand
GATTGCGCGATTAGAGTGAGCTCCTCTTCGTCATCCACAATCAATATGGTTTCATTGCCGCGCGGCAAAGTCTCATCAATGTTTTTTGAATGTTTCATACGCCCGGCCATATTTAAGGATCGCGGCAAGAATATTCTGAAAGTCGTGCCTATATTTTCTTTTGAATAGACGGAAATATGACCTTTTGATCTCTGGATGAAGCTATAAACCATGGTGAGCCCAAGGCCCGTTCCCTTGTCGCCTGCCTTGGTTGTGAAAAACGGGTCAAAAATTTTGGCTGAGGTCTCTTTTGACATGCCGGCCCCTGTATCACTTATGATGATTTCAACAAATTCACCGGCATCCAAATCCTGTATATCATCGGCAGCCGTATTGCGCGTTTCAATATTGAGGATACCTCCGTTCGGCATGGCATCGCGGGCATTGAGCGAAAGATTGACCAGCATATCCTCGAAATCACCTGCATTAAGCTCTGTCATCCATAAATTTTCAGCCAAAGACACGTCCAGCCTGATTTTTCTGGTCAGGGATTTGCTGACCAGATCCTCCAGACTGCGGATTATTTTGTTAATATTTACCGGGCTACTGGCCTCAGGAGATTGCTGTGAAAAATTTAATAGCCTGCGGGTCAGAGAAGCCCCCCGAAGCGCCGCGTTCTGAGCTTTCTCAAGCTGACGCAATAGTTTATTATCATCGGGAACATTCCGTTTCATAAGATCAAGATTTCCGATAATAATGCCAAGCAAATTGTTGAAGTCATGGGCAATGCCGCCGGCCAATTCACCGATAGCTTCCATTTTCTGTGACCTGCGGAAATGATCTTCTAATTGCCTGCGTTCCGTAATATCTTCCTTGACCACTAAAAAATGGGTGATGTTATTATCAATATCTGTGATGGGTGATATTGAGGTGTCATTCCAATAGAGGCTGCCATCCTTGCGGCTACTCTGGAGTTCGCCGCGCCATTGCTTGCCGGATGTGATGATTTCTACTAATTTTTCATATTCGGCCTCGGTTGTATTTGCCGCCCTGTAGCCCTTGTAATGCTGGCCGATTACCTCTTGTGCAGAATAGCCGGTTATATCTTCAAATTTCGGGTTAACATATTCGATGAACCCTTTCGCATTGGTGATGACTATACTCGTTGGGCTCTGCTCGACGGCGATGGACAGCTTTCGCAGTTCGGCCGCCGCCTTTTGTATTTTGGTAATATCCTGCCCCATGGATGCCATGCCAATGGATGTGCCGTCTTTATCAATCAAGGGGGTGTAAAACCATTCGCATATGATGGCTTGCCCATCTTTTGTGAAGCTCTCGCTAATGCGATGCTGGCTGCCTTCTTGATTAATCAAGGACGCAAAGACATCGTCCATTTCTTCGGGTAATGAATCATGGAGAAGCAGCTCTTCTGCCGTTTTACCCAAGGCCTCTTTCTGGCTGTAGCCGTATAATTTCTCAGCGGCGGGGTTCCATTGCGTGCATTTATAGCCAGCGTCCCATGCGATGACGGCAAGCGGGGTATTTTTCAGATGCAAAGATAGTCGCTCTTCGCTTTCTGTCAGGGCCATTTCTGTCCTTTTAAGGTCGGTTATATCAATGATACTGACAGGGATGTTTTTGAATCCGTCCGGTGTTTCTGGAATTTTAAAAGAAATTATCGCCTTGATAGGTATGCCATCAAGGGTTCGAAAATTTGCCTCGGAATGGAATATCTTCTTTTTGTCCCAAATGGCGCATAATTCGTCAATAAATACGTTGATGGCAGAAGGGCCGAAAGTTTTGTCAATTTGAGGAATGAATTCTTCGCCGCTTTTTGCCTTAAAAAGCTTCAAAGTGGCGTTGTTCACCTGTTTGACCTTGACCATAGCCGCCATATCCCAGGCGGCCTGTTCGTTGTCATCTAGATATTGACGCAGGTCGTGAATGCCGCTCTGCCGAAGGTTTTCCATTGTTTGGTATATTTCTGACAAATCTTCGTTCCAGATAGACACGACCGCATTTTCAAAAAGGCTGCGAAAACGCTCCTCGCTCTTTATGAGAGCTGCTTCCGTTTTTTTGAGTTCCGTGATGTCGATTATGCTAAGGGGAATGCTTTTAAAAGCTTCCAGATTATCTGGAATTGGATAGGAAATAATCGCCTTAATGAKTGTGCCGTCCAGCGTGCARAAYTCAGATATGGCRCGRTACATAGTCTTTTTGTCCCAAATGGCACAAAGCCCGTCGGTAAAGACATCTATGGCATTTGGCCCGAAGGTTCGATCAAATTGACGAATGAAGCTATTATCGGATGTTGCCCCAAACAGCTTTAATGTGGCTTCGTTGACCTGGATGATCTTCACCTTGTTAACGAGTTCCCATAACAGTTGTGAGTTTTCTTTCAGATATTGACGAATATCTGTTACCCCTTCATCGCGAAGTCTCTCCAGTTCTATTTTAATTTCTGACAGGTCTTCATTGCAGATGGAAACTTCGGAATTTTCGAAAAGCCTTTTAAATTTTTCCTCACTTTTACGTAATCTTTCCCGGACAGCATATTCATCGGTCACATCCTGGAAAACCAGAACCACACCCGTAATATCGCCGGTTTCGTTCCATATGGGGGCCGCAGAATCGGCAATTTGATATTCGGTTCYGTCCTGGGAAACGAGTGTTGTRTCTTTGGCYAAAKCGMAARTTTSCCYSGTATTRATYACTTTWYTWACCGGGTTYWCAGCGGGTTTTCTGGTTTTAGTATTGATGATATTACAGACTTCGCTCAAGGGCTTGCCCAGTGCTTCGGACAATTCCCAGCCCGTCATTTTCTCCGCGACTGGATTCATGCGGGTGATATGGCCATGAATGTCGGTTGAAATCATGGCATCACCAATGGCATTTAACGTCGCTTTGAGGCTTTTCTCGCTAATTTCCWATTTTAATTCAGCTTTGAGCCTCGCGTCTATCATGGCGTTAAAGGCCTTGCTAAGCACACCAATCTCATCTTGATATTTGGTGACAGCCCGGCTGTTCAAATCGCCGGATAAAATCCTGTGGGCGACATTTGATAATGCAACGATCGGCTTAAGGACGCGGTATTTAAAAAATAAAAATGTTATACCCGCGAATAAAATGGTGATGGCTATTAACAGGGCAGTAAGCGTCCAAAATAGTCTTTCTGTCTTTCTATTTTCTTCTACTTCCTTAAAGACCCGTTCTTGAATAAGGGTATTAAAGTTTGTTATGGGATGCATGATTTTGGCTTTATAACGATGATATTGATCGCTGTGGAGAAGCTTTCGGGCATAATCCGGGTCTGGGGCCTTTTGAACGGTAAGTTTGCCATCCGTATCAGGGAAAAGCCCGGTCATTGCGCCAAAAGCGCGCTGCTCCATTTTAGATAACGCGTCGGATTGTTCTTTTGATTGCATGAGTATGGCCAACTCTTGCTCGGTAATGCCGGCTTGTTTCATTTGATCAAATAAAGACATTGGCGGGCCATATTTTTCTTCGTTTTTTTCTTTTGCGGTAATGAAATCCCAGTATGATCCTTCATAATGGCGGGGGCGGGGAAGTTTGCCATCACGAATGCCCAGGATTTGAAAATAATATTCCTGATAGATTTTGTCCCCCGTCATCACATATGTACGGGCCATTCTGGTCAGGTCATCGGAGCTTTGGCGCAGYTGRTTGGCGCGTTTATAAAAACTGTGRAGTTGACGTTCTGCATCGGCCGTTTTCTGYCGGCTATCYGCYAAAAAACTCATGGAAATTACGATTGCCGCAAGTAAGTTGAAAACAATAGAAAAGATCAGTAAAATACGTGTGGCGATATTCATATATACTTCTACTCACTATTTTTACATAATATCTCTGACATAAGAAAATTTTATTTTGGCCCTTATAGGGGCAGTTCTTAATTCTTGGTWTAGAAAAATCCAAATAGATCGCATTAATCATAATGCAAGCACTCTGCGGTAATAACACTATATTAGAATATACCTATGTAAAAGAAAGGCAAGTATAGCTGTATATTATGAAAAAGATTATTTTTTGCTTTTTATCGTTCCGTGGCCTATGGGCTTAGTTTATTGACTATTTTATTGTTGGGTGATAGGTAACGGCTTTAAACAAGGGCCGTGTATTTATTTCTCTGTGTCGCGGGCCGCATATAACTGGAAAAACTAAATGAGTAAATTTGCGGATCTCGGCCTGCGTGATGCCATTCTTCGTGCTGTGGAAGAGGGGGGTTATACAGAAATGACGCCGATCCAGCGCCGCGCTATCCCAAATGTGCTGGAAGGCAAGGACTTGATCGCGATTGCCCAGACGGGAACCGGTAAAACGGCGGCCTTCTCTTTGCCGATCATTCAAATGCTGTTGAAAGGCGAAGGCAGGCGTAATCCAAAAGTCGCCCGTTCCCTGATCCTTGCGCCGACGCGGGAACTGGCGGTACAGATTGCCGAAAATATTCGGGCTTACACGAAATATCTCCATTTGCGTATTGCGCTGGTTTATGGCGGGGCTTCGTCCAAACCGCAAATTAAATCCATGCTGGCAGGCGTTGATATATTGATTGCGACACCGGGACGTTTGCTTGATTTGACCAATCAGCGTCATATTGATTTGTCGCAAGTGGAATTTCTGGTTCTGGATGAAGCGGATCGTATGCTTGATATGGGGTTTATTCGCGATATCAAAAAAATTATCGCTTATCTGCCGAAGAAGCGCCAGACGGTCATGTTTTCTGCGACCATGCCGAAGACAGTAGAAAAGCTGGCGAACAGCATTCTTCATAATCCTGTTCGCGTTGAAGTCGATCCAGGGGCAACAACGGCGGAAAAGGTCAAGCAGCATGTTCTCATGGTACCTAAAAGCCGAAAACGTGATTTACTTGTTCATATGCTTAAAGATGCCAGCATCAAACGGGTGTTGATCTTTACCCGGACAAAACACGGGGCTAACCGGGTCGCCCTTCATCTTGAAAAACGGGGTATCAGCTCTGGCGCCATTCATGGTAATAAATCGCAGAATGCCCGCCAAAAGGCCCTTAATGCATTTCGCTCTGGCCAAATTCGGGCTCTTGTGGCTACTGATGTGGCCGCGCGCGGCATTGATGTTGACGGGGTTACCCATGTTATAAATTTTGATTTGCCGAATGAGCCGGAAAGCTATGTGCATCGTATTGGCCGTACGGCGCGGGCCGGCGCAACGGGAATATCTTTATCATTTTGTGATCATGAAGAGCGGGATTACCTGCGCGATATTGAAAAGATTATCCGCCAGAAAGTCCCGCTGATGGTTGAGCATCCCTTCCATTTTGAGGGGATCGGCATGCCCGCCGGGGATGATGATGACACGAGGATTGACCCGCGCAGGGCCCAGCCCAGCCGGCGCAGTAACGCGGGCAAACACAAAGCCAACCGACGAATAAAGCAACCTAAATCAGGCGGGGCTAAATCCGGCGGCGGCAATGCGGGCAGAAACCAACGAAAAGGCCGCCCCGCAAACCTTAATCGCTAAGGGGCCAGTTTTTGTGCCAGTTCTCTGAATAGGGTTTAGCCCTTGCTTACGGCAGTCATGTCGCTGAGGAACTGATCGACAGAGTCTTTCAGCACGAAGGAATTTTCGGTCATATTCTTCGCCGTTTCCAACACATTGGATGATGCCTCCAGCGTATGGCTGGAGCCCTCGGAGACTTTATGGATAATGTCGCTTACATTCTGGGCGCTTTTTGATACGGCCTGAATACTGGTGGAAATTTCAGTGGTTGCGGCCTGCTGTTGCTGGACGGCAATGGCCGTAGATGACGCATATTCTGCGGATTGTTCAACAGCGGTGCATATATTGGCGATGGATGCTGATGCCTGCTCTGTTCTTTTTTGAACCGCTTGAATTTGTTCATAGATATTTTGCGTGGCATCACTTGTCTGGCTGGCCAATGATTTCACTTCTGAGGCGACAACGGCAAATCCTTTTCCGGATTCGCCGGCCCGCGCGGCTTCTATGGTGGCATTCAGGGCAAGCAGGTTTGTTTGCTCTGCAATATCATTGATCAGGCTGACGACTTCTGAAATGCTTTGTGAGGCCTGTTCCAGATCCTGCATTGTCTGGCTGGTACTTTGTGCAACAGTCAGGGCATCCTGCGCGACCTGATTGGACTTTTCCATCTGCGCGGATATTTCCTGTATGGATGCCGTCATCTCTTCGGTGGCACTGGCCACGGTCTGCACATTATGTGACATTTCGTCTGCCACATTCTCTACTTCTGTTGATTGAGCGTTAATATCCGATGCCGTTGATGTCATACTTTGGGCCGTGCTTTCCAGTTCATTGGACGCGGAAGATACAAATGAGAGAACCTGACCAATTTTTTCTTCGAATGTTGTGACCAAATTTTTCATGGCTGCTGTCGTCTCCGCAGCTTTTTTACTTTCTTCCAGCTCTATTAAATGGAGGGCTTCCCGTTTTTCTTCTTCTTGCCGGAGGCGGTCATCTTTTTCCTTTTGCTGGGTAATTTCGGTTTGTTTGATTTTTTCACGCATCTTGACGGCCTCTTTCAGGCTATTTTGCAGGCTGGATAATCCGATGGCCATTTGCCCTATTTCAGTATTGGCAGGGTAGCTGTCAATTTTCTTGTCCAAATCGTTGCTTTCAAGGTTTTTTATCGCGTCTGTCATATGATTGACCGGCGTAATGATTGAAAGCGTTATGTAATATGCGGCGATAGCAACAATGGCTAAAATAGTTAAAGATAGAATTGTGATTAAGGTAATTGCGGTATTTTCAGCATCTTCCACAAAGATAATAGCATTATTGGTGAATTTTTTGATTTTTGTGAGGGCCTTTGTTAATTCTTGATCAATATTATCTTCCAGCAGCTCAATTTTGTGAACAGTTGCCCTGTCTGGTTTAACGTTATTTTTTTCTATGTTGTTTAAAATCTCTAACGCCGAAGTTTCATAGGTTTTATGCTCGTTCTCTATATTTTGAAAAGTTTCTAATAGGGCAGAAAACTCTATTCTTGCTATTTCATTATGGGTATTTTCCGAGAATCCGGATAATTTTTCTTCTGCTTTTTTGATGTCTCCATCCACGATATGTGACAATTCGGTAAATTTAGTGACCGTTTCCCGAAAATAGGCGGCAGCCTGTGGATCAATATTTATTTCAGTTGATTGATAAAGCGCTCTTTCAAATAAAACGGCCTGCCCAAGCTGTTGAAATGTTATTTGCGAGATAAGGGTTGTCAACGGCATATCCTGATTGGTGATATCTTTGATTTTTCCGCTTATACTGGTCAGCTGATAGAGCATGATAGAAGATAATATGATTAACCCGATCAGTGATATAACCACCATGGATATAATGCGGTGCGAGAAGCGTAACCTGTATAATAACTCAAACATTTTTAATACCTTTTTACTATTTTGATAAATCACCGTTACTCATCTGAATATACGAACCGACAAGTTAAAAAATGATTAAAATGATGATAATGATGAAAATGATTTAGTCAATAAAATAATTATATTTCAGGCGCAAAATTTTGGCTTGATTTTGGCGAGAATAAATTTTTAAGTAAGTGGTGTTTATGATAGAAAGATACCGCAATATCATATAGTCTATTGGTATAAAATCAGGGGGTATGATGTATCAATTTTCTGCACATGAGCTATTAAAGAACATCTTTGGTTACGATAAGTTTCGGGGGGAACAATCCGAAATCATCGCAGATTTCGCGGCGGGAAAAAACATTCTTACCGTCATGCCGACAGGGGCGGGCAAGTCTCTTTGTTTTCAAATACCTGCCTTAATGAAGCCGGGGCTTACCATTGTTGTATCACCGTTGATTTCCCTTATGCAAAATCAGGTTGAAGCCCTGAAAATACTGGGCATTGAGGCCGCGACGATCAATTCGAGCAATTCCCTCGAAGACAATCGGGATATCTGGCACAGAATGAAAAACGGTACATTGAAACTGCTATATCTGTCTCCCGAGAAATTATTAACCGAGCGGATGCTGGCCGTCATTGCGGGCTTGAAGGTTAATTATTTTGCCATTGATGAAGCCCATTGCATATCGCAGTGGGGCGCAGCATTTCGTCCGGAATACGAAGGGTTGTCGCATTTGCATAAAAGATTTCCGGACATTCCGATTATTGCCCTGACAGCCACGGCTGATCATGGTACCCGGGCGCAGATATGCGAAAAAATCTTCTCTCAAAATGTAAAAACCTATCTTGCCGGTTTTGACAGGCCCAATATTAATTTGAATGTGGAAATCAAAAACGGCTGGAAACAACAGCTGTTACAGTTTTTACAGGGCCGTCAGAATGGCGGTGCAATACAAAAAGAAAATGGCATTGTCTATTGTCTTTCCCGCAAGAAAACACAGGAAGCGGCAGAGGCGCTGGTTAAGCATGGCTATAATGCGCTGGCCTATCATGCCGGTATGCCCGGTGATCAAAGAGAAGAAAATCTGAACCGCTTCATGACAGAGCCGGACTTGATTATGGTGGCAACCATTGCTTTTGGTATGGGGATTGATAAGCCGGATATTCGTTTTGTGTTTCATACCGACCTTCCGGCTTCTCCCGAGGCCTATTATCAGGAGATTGGCCGCGCGGGGCGTGATGGAAAGCCAGCCATCGCCCATATGTTATATGGTATGGATGATATTCGCATGCGGCGCATGTTCATTGATCAAGAAAATGCGGCGGATGACCATAAAAATCGCGGTCATCAGCGGTTAAATGCCTTGCTTGCCTATGCCGAAGCCCCGGAATGCCGCCGTGTTTCCTTGCTGCATTATTTCGGGGATGACGTAAAATTTACCAAATGCGGCAATTGTGATCTATGTGACAATCCGCGAGAAACCGTTGAAGCCACAGAAACAGCTCAGAAATTCATATCTACAATCAATCAAACCGGCCAGAATTTTGGCGCGGGATATATTATCGATATTTTAACCGGCAAAGAAACAGATCGAACGCGTCAGCTTAATCACGACCGGTTGCCCACATATGGCACCGGCAAAGATTTGGATATTACGGCATGGAAATCATTGGTGCGGCAATTGATGGCGCGGGGTTTTATCGTTTCTGACATGCAGTATGGTTCCTTAAAAATTACGGATCAAGGCTTTTTACTGCTCAAAGGTGAGGCTGATTTCAGATATCGCCCGGACGCGAAGTTAAAAAAGGCGATGCGCAAAGTAAAAAACAGTGATAAACCCATTTCAGACTTACCAGAAGCAGCAGAGATGTTGCTTCAAGCCCTTAAAACGCTTCGATCCGAAATTGCCAAAGAACGATCCGTACCGGCTTATATTATCTTCAGGGATAAGAGCCTCATTGATATGGCATTGAACAAGCCCGTAACCCTTGATCAATTCGGGGATGTTTTTGGTGTCGGCGCAAGCAAATTAAAAGAGTTTGGGGAGAAATTTATGAAAGTTATCAGGGAAAATTCCTGAAATATTCAATAGGGGTTTAGGCCCCTCTTGGTAGCATGTGTTTATACCGATTTTTATGAATGTACTTGTGAAATTTCTTAAGTTGATTAAGATGTTTTCAATGAAATCGAGATACGACAATCAGGCTATAATTTTTTATAACATTACAGGATAAACATAATGAATAAACTTTTCATTGCCGCAGCGGCAACCATATTATTTTCGACTGGCGCGGCATATGCTTCTGACGAGAGCAAGCCTCAATGGGGTTATACCGGGACAGGCGGCCCAGAGCATTGGGGAAGCCTGTCGCCTGAATTTGCCACATGCAGCACCGGCAAAGAACAATCACCGATTGATGTTCCGAACGCTGAAGGCGGCGCGGTAAAGACAAATTATAACGATACAAAAGTGAACGTTGTGAATAATGGTCACACGATCCAGCTTAATTATGCCGCAGGAAGTAGCTTGCAATCTGAAGGCGCAGAATATGACCTGTTGCAATTCCATTTCCATTCCCCAAGCGAGCATACCCTTAATGGTAAAAGTTTCCCGCTAGAAGTTCATTTTGTTCATAAAGCCCAAGACGGTACTCTGGCCGTTGTTGGCGTGATGTTTGAAGAAGGTGCGGAAAATGCGGAACTTGCGAAAATCTGGAAAGATATGCCTAAAGCCGCCAATGATGTTACCACATCGGACGTGACAGTAAACGCCGSWAACCTGYTGCCTGYTGAYCARACCGTCATCAGATATGCRGGATCYTTAACCACRCCGCCTTGTTCYGAAGGTGTTAAATGGCATGTGATGACCTCACCGATCGAAGTATCGAAAGAACAGGTTGAGAAATTTCTATCAACAGTTCCGGCCAATAACCGGCCGCTACAACCGTTGAATGACCGCAGTTTCAAGACGCATAAGCATAGTCATTAAAACCCCAAGTCTTTAAGCCAGCTATTTTAAGAGCATGAAGTTATGATATTATTATATCTGCTTCGTGCTTTTTTTTAGCTTGATCATACCGCCCTCAAGGGTAATGCTGCGGGATTTATAGAGTTTTCCGATGGCTTTTTTATAGTTGGATTTGCTCACATGGAAAGCCGCATTGATGTCTTCGGGCGAACTTTTATCCGTCAAACTGGATTGGCCGCCATTGCTTTCGAGGTAAGCAACGATTACTTCCGCCAGCTCCCCGCGTATTTCATTATGCATTCCAGGGCCGGTTTTTTGCAGGGTGAGGTTGATGCGCATATCTTCCCGAAGCGCACCGATATAGCCCTTGACCCTGTCACCGATTTTGATGGGGCGGGTAATTTCGTTATTATGAATCAGGCCAATATGACTGCCGTTGATCACGGCTTTATAGCCAAGATCACTGCGGCTTGCGATCAATAGCTCGACTTCCTGCTGCGCCGTGAAATCCCCCTCATTCTGTTCGTTCAAATGCCGGCTGAGCAGGGAACTTGCCGCAATTCGGCCTGTTACATCAAGATAAAGATAAACCACGTAAGACCGCCCCACATCCATGGGAACGCGCTGTTCTTTAAAGGGCACCAAAAGATCCTTCATCAGACCCCAATCCAGAAAGGAGCCAAATTCGCTTTTCTCAACAACCGGCAGATACGCGCATTGGCCGACTTCGGCAGCGGGAATGACGGTGGTGGCAATCGGCCGGTCTTCCGAATCCAGATAAAGGAAAATAGTCAGCGCCTCGCCAACCTCCCACGCCGCCGTATCTTCTGGCAGATAGCGTTCAGGCAGTAGAATTTCTTCCTGACATAGATCGTCTATATTTTGTCCAAGGTAGACACCAAAGTCCACATGTTTCAGGACGACCAGAGAATGGGTTTTGCCAATTTCAAGCATCAGATTTTATCACGCCTTAAAGAGATGAGTTTCAAAGATATGCTTCTATAGAAAAAAAAGAATATTGTCGATAGCCGCGACAACCGCAACCAATGACCTATATTGGTTTAATTGGTAATCAGTTGATTTTAAAAGTAAAATTGATAGACTATATTATTCTGAAATTTGCGAAATTTAAGATGCKWGWTWKCRWKSSRKKRKSRMWWGRWWRMAMWAATKMCSWYKMWTKWAYTWWYRGYKGSKWYTSYSRKSRYRRKKRCCMKYRAMRKSRKTGMCKCGGCGGCGGGCTTTATATGCGTTTTTCTGCTGATCCGGCGAAATATCTGGTCTTGGGGTTTTGGCCTGTTACAGGTGAGCTTGTTTGTTTGGGTATTTTATCAGAGCAAGCTTTATTCGGATGCTTTATTACATGTTTTTTATATCGGGTTTCAATTTTACGGCTGGTGGAACTGGATGCGTCATAAAGACATCAAATCCGAGCTTATTATCGTACGGACGACGGGGCGGGATGTTTTGCTATGGTCTGCGGTCAGTCTCTGCGCGGCTGTGGTATTGGGTTTCGTTATGGATGAATATACCGATGCGTCTTTTGCTTATGCCGATGCATTTACAACCGCAACCAGCCTTGTTGCCCAATTCCTGCTTACCCGTCGACATTTGCTGAATTGGTTATTCTGGATTGCGGTGGATATTGTCGCCATCGTGATTTATTTTCAAAAGGGCCTTTATCCAACATCCTTGCTCTATGTTACCTTTTTGATCATGTGTTGTATCGGTCAATATAGTTGGTGGAAACAGCATAAGAGACAAATTCGCGCCTCAACCCTAAGAAGACGTATGCTATAGTCTTGTTTAAGATATGTTTTTGGGTATAAGCTATGACTTCAACAAAGAATGGATTTAGCGCAAGATGCCAGATAAAAATTTGAAAGAAACTTCCTTGAGATATCATCGGGAGCCGACCCCCGGAAAGCTGGAGATAACCCCGACAACAGCTTTATCAAATCAGCGGGATTTGGCACGGGCCTATTCGCCGGGCGTCGCCTTTGCTTGTGAGGCCATCGTGGAAAATSCGGMSSMRGYYRMYRAKATGACMATYCGCRGTAAYCTTGTTGGGGTTGTCACCAACGGTACGGCGGTATTGGGCCTTGGCAATATCGGCCCACTCGCCTCAAAACCAGTGATGGAAGGGAAGGCGGTTCTGTTCAAGAAATTTGCAGGAATCAATGTTTTTGATATTGAAATTGATCAGAACGACCCGGAAAAGCTCATTGAAGTCATCGCGGCGTTAGAACCTACGTTCGGCGCGATAAATTTGGAAGATATCAAGGCACCGGAATGTTTCATTGTGGAAAAAGCCTTGAAAGAACGCATGAATATTCCGGTATTTCATGATGATCAGCACGGCACGGCCATTGTGGTTGGGGCGGCGGTTTATANTGGCCTTCGTATTGTGGATAAAGAAATTTCCGATGTGAAGGTCGTTGCCACGGGCGGCGGCGCGGCATCCCTTGCCTGCCTTGACCTGCYCGTCAGTATGGGGCTAACCCGCGCCAATGTCAGCCTCGTGGATATCGACGGCGTGGTCTATGAGGGCCGCACGAAGGGCATGGACCCCTATAAAGCAAAATATGCCATAAAAACCGACAAACGCACTTTGGCGGATGTCATTGACGGGGCTGATATTTTTCTTGGACTTTCGGCTCCAGGTATATTAAAGCCGGATATGGTCGGGCGTATGGCCGCGAAGCCGTTCATTCTGGCCCTGGCCAATCCGACACCGGAAATATTACCGGAAGACGTTCGTAAAGTGCGCAGTGATGCCATCATCGCCACCGGAAGATCCGATTTTCCCAATCAGGTCAATAATGTGTTGTGTTTTCCATTTATCTTCAGGGGGGCGCTGGACGTGGGAGCCACCACCATTAATGAAGAGATGAAACATGCCTGCGTTAAGGCGATCGCCGATTTGGCTTTTAAGGAATCCTCGGAACAGGTGGCGAATGCCTATCAGGGCGAAGTGCTGAAATTTGGCCCGGAATACATCATCCCCAAACCGCTTGACCCGCGCCTCATTCTCGAAATTGCCCCCGCAGTGGCGCAGGCTGCCATGGATAGCGGCGTTGCGAAGCGGCCTTTGAAGGATATTGAAGCCTATAAAGAAAAACTGAGCAGTTTTGTGTTTAAATCCAGTATCCTGCTCCAGCCCGTGATTGAACAAGCCAAGAAAAATCCCAAGCGCATTATTTTTGCCGAGGGGGAGAATGAAAGTGTTCTGCTTGCCGTTCAGGCATTGGCAGATGAAAAAATGGGTATGCCAACCCTTGTCGGGCGGCCTGTGGTGGTCGAGCAGAAAATTGAAAAACTTGGGCTTCGGCTGGYTAAAGGCCGGGACTATGACCTGATCAATCCGCAAAAGGATGACAGATACCGGCTTTATTGGCAGAAATATCATGATTTGGTTTGCCGCAGCGGTGTATCAAAAGAAGCCGCACGAACCATTGTGCGGACCAACACCACGGTGATTGCCGCATTGGCCCTGCGGATGGGCGACGCCGATGCCATGATTTGCGGGACATACGGGCGATTTGATTTTCATGTGAAATATATTATTGATATTATTGGCCAGMAAAATGCCGATCATAAATTGTCGACAGTCAGCACATTAATTTTGCCGCGCAGGACTATTTTCCTTGCCGATGCCTTTATGACCGTAGACCCGACCGTGGATCAAATTGTTGAAAATACTCTGGCCGCCGCAGAAAAGGTCAGTCATTTTGGGGTGGAGCCCAAGGTCGCTTTGTTATCCCATTCCAATTTTGGCTCTTCCAATGCGCCGTCAGCCAAAAAAATGCGTAAAGCCGCAGCCATATTGCGTGATATGCGGCCTGACATGCAAATCGACGGGGAAATGCATGCGGATTCAGCACTGAAAGAGGCTGTCAGAGACAGGATGGTATCCGACAGCCGGCTTACCGGCTCGGCAAATCTGTTCATATTCCCCAATCTTGATGCGGCGAATATCTGCACGAATATGCTGAGGAGTATTGATAATGGCCTGTTGGTTGGCCCGATTTTGCTCGGGACGGCGCAACCGGCGCATATTGTCACCTCGTCTGCCACAAGCAAGGGTATATTTAATGTGGCCGCCATTGCGCTTGCCGATGCGTCAAAAGTGGAGGTTTAAAAGCGGTTTATCGGGCGGGGAAGTCAATGCCTGACAGGGTGAATTGGTGACGGATTAAAACCAGAAGTGACATAAGGCCAAGGAAAACCAAACCGTTCCACGGCACGTGCCATGATTTGCCYAATTCTTTTGGCTTTCGGGCCTTATATAGTGAAAAGCCGGAAATAATGGTGATAATAACCATAWRWWTMWWSRWARMMGWTWGAYMYWTRWKKCWTYWKWWAWKYMTTTTTTAACAGAAAAGCAATATGAATATGAGGGCCAAACAATAGTTTAGAATAGAACCTGCAAGGTCGCAAAGCCGCCGCTGCTGTTTATATAGGATTGATTGAGGTTGTCATATTGGATATCCTCAATGATACGATATTGATAAGCGTTCAGAGATATTTGAACAGCCTCGTTGAGGGTGAAATTCGCGCTACAACCCAGTTGATGTTCAAAATTCCAGCGGTTTCTTTGGGACAAGTCAACGGTGAGCTGCCGAAAGCTGCTGATTTTACCGTTGAGGTGAATGGCCCAGCTCTTTTGCTGAAAAATCGGCCAATTCACCAATCCGGTAAAGCCAAACCCTGTGAGATATTCTCTTTTCTGGAATCGAAGGGCGGGGGCCAGGGCGGTAAATATATTATGACCTCTAAGGGCGTATATATTTCCCGAAACAGACAATATTTTATTGTAGGGCAGATATATTTCCGTCCGCGCTTTAAATAAACCTATCTTGGCATGTTCATATAGGAAATCATTGATTTTGGGTCTGGTTTCCTGAAGTCGGGGCGTATGGCTTTCCTTAACCATGGGCAAATTATATATTTGAATTTGTGCCGACAGGCCACGGCTTGGGGAAAGGCTCAGGATTAAAAAGGCAGCGGCAATGRCAAGAAAACCCGCATGGAAAAAGCTGGATTTATAATCTTTGGATATGTTCAAAAACTGAGCCATAGAGGAATTTTAGTTGTAAAGCGTTAATATATTCTAATAAAGCTTTAAAAATTTTCATTAATTTTTATGGGAAATTAAAGGTCTGCTAACCATGACTTTCAAACAGTGAGAAAAAAATATTTATCTCAATATTTTTTCGGTTAAGATAGCGCATTGAACTCAAAGTCTGGATTAAATGAGCAGATATAGGTGATGCATGTACTCGGATAAAAGAAATAATCGCCAAATTGCCATTTGGCTGTTTTTGGTTTGTGCCATGATTTTTTGTATGGTGATTGTGGGTGGTGTGACGCGATTGACTGAATCCGGCCTGAGCATTGTACAATGGAAACCGATCAGCGGTATAATCCCCCCAATAGGTGAAGAGGCATGGCGCCTGGAATTCGAGACCTATAAACARTTCCCGGAATATCAAAAAATTAACAGGGGTATGAGCCTTGATGAATTTAAAGGAATATTTTTCTGGGAATATACCCATCGTTTGCTCGGGCGGCTGATTGGCCTTGTCTTTTTTGTGCCATTTATGTTTTTTTTGATAAGGCGGCAGGTGTCCGCCAGCCTGCAACCAAAATTATGGCTGATGTTCTTTCTGGGCGGCTTGCAGGGCGCCCTTGGCTGGTGGATGGTCAAAAGTGGCCTGATAGATCACCCGGACGTCAGCCATTACCGCCTTACGGCGCATCTGKKCTTGGCTATATTGATTTATCTTTACATATTCTNGGTCGCGACAGGCCTTGTGATGGAGAGGCGCACCAGCACCATCGKKWKKRSYMWKMRASMSKYMCGWTMRRKTKWMWYTCKKKWSTSGCTRMTTTTTCTTCAGATATTGTTAGGCGGACTGGTGGCGGGATTGAATGCCGGCATGATTTATAACACATGGCCCATGATGGAAGAGCAATTGATCCCCGCAGGATTATACAGCATGACCCCATGGTATATGAATATTTTTGAAAATATCATGACGGTGCAGTTTAATCATCGGATGGTGGGCTATCTGATTGGCCTCTGGGCAATATTTGTCTGGTATAAAACGCTAAGAGACTCTCATGTTTATATGCGGATGTCTGGCCATCTGATGGTGCTGATGGTCTTGGGGCAGGGGGTGCTTGGGATATATACATTGATTTATATGGTGCCCATTCCGCTGGCCGCTGCCCATCAGGGCGGCGCGGTGGTGGCCTTGTCTGCGGCATTGCTGCTGCTGCGCCGGGCAAGGGCCTGAAGGGCGAGAGATGGCTGAATATTGCACGTTATATGTGACGGTTCGGGATAAGGCCGAGGCCGTGTCGCTGTCCCGGAAATTGATCAAAGAAAAACTCATTGCCTGCGCCAATATTTCTGGTGATATATTGTCAGTTTATGACTGGGACGGCAAAATTTGCGAAGATTCAGAACGGGCTATCATTATGAAAACCCGCAAAAAGCTTGCCGGAAAAGTCACCGTTCGTATAAAAGAACTCCATTCCTATGAAACCCCCTGCATCGTCCAATGGGACATCACAGGCGGCAGCGCAGAATATTTAACGTGGCTCGGCGCAAACCTGCTCACCATTGAATGATTCTGTATATTATGCAGGGGTATTTCGGCCTGTGCAAAGGGAATAAAATTCTGTTTTTTACCTTGCCAAATAGAGCAAAATGATTATAACTCCCCCCATAGCGTCATAGTGGGGCGATTAGCTCAGGGGTAGAGCGCCTCGTTGACATCGAGGAGGTCACAAGTTCAAATCTTGTATCGCCCACCATTCCCATATCTATCAAAGCCTTGCCATATCTATCAAAGCCTTGATTGTCTTTCTAATCTCCTGATTGCTCAAGTCACCGATCGGGGCTATTGCGTCAGAGAGGTTGCCGCCAGATTGGGCATCAGGCCCAAATCCTTTGATGACTGACAAGCCGCCGTGAATGCCCTAAAATCACTCACGGAAAATCCCAATGCAAATCATTAATCAATTTCGCGGGGGTTCCTCAGACTCTGACCCCATCGATACCATCGATAAGGGTGGATTCCCCTTAAAAATGGAGATATTATCGACCACCTCTCAGCTCAGTTTCTATCCGCTTTGAACATGTCTTTTGTGGCGATTGCGGCTCCTCCTGCTACCAACAAAACAACACCGCCTACTATTAGCCATCCATTACCACCGCCTTCTTTATCTTCACCTTCCGCTGCCATAAGAACACCGTTTTTGTAAATGAGTGTTTGTTGCCCCGCGAGGGATAGGCCATTGAAGCCATTTTCTGAGAAATTCAATGACATAATTTCGGCATTAAAACTTTGAGACGTCGTCATATAACCGTAATTATTCCAACCCACGTTATTGTTAAATTCCCTGCGCAAATTAAGTTGAAAACCATATTTGACTTTATCGTCGTATTTTTTTGTTGGGCCGAATGGAATTCTGAGGCGAAAACCGGCATTGATACCACTTCTCAGACCGTTGTTATTATTAAATGCTGAATATTGCCCTTCATAAGCATGAACCGGCAAGGCCGCAAATGACACGATAAGCGTTGACAAGGTTATCCTGAAAGTAAACCTATGTAATTGTGTGATAATTTTTTTCATCTTCTCCGGCCTTTATTAATTATAAATACAATCTGATTTATATGATCAAATGAACGTGACGTGCCCTCATTAAGTGATCCAGCTTTTAAGTTAGGCTTTTGGCGTGGCGCACCCCTTCGATAATGGGCAGAAGGTCGGCCATCAGACTCAGGCTTTCGGAACGGCAGGTAAAATCTTCCCGATACTGATAGATCATTCTTTTCAGGCGATCCAATCGGTCAAGACGGGTCGCCAGACTGGTCAGCCCTTCTTTGCGCACCGCTTCTTTCTGACGGGAAAGAATTTCTGTGATATCAGTTTGCGGATTTGAAATGTGTTCCATAACGCTTTATTTTCCTTCACTGGACTATTTTTCGGTTCATTATGCCGGTAATTTCTTCATTGTTCAAGCCGAGCGTCGACAGAATTTCCTGACTATGCTGCCCTTTGGTCACAGGCCCCCATTTCACCTGCCCACTGGTGCGGCTGAAACGCGGTGCCGGAGCAGGTTGATTAACCCCCTCCACATCAATAAAACTGTTGCGGGCGATATTGTGAGGATGATCTTTTGCCTGCCAAAAGGGCAATACGGGCGCAAAGCAGGCATCTGTCCCCTCCAGAAGATCACACCATTCCTGCTGGCGGCGTTCCATGAATAACGCCGCCATTATTTTTTTGCGCGCCGGCCATTCACGTGTATTCATGTGGCTTTCCAGCCAATGGGTTGGCAGGCCCGCCTTGTCAATCAACTGGCTCATGAAGGGCGGCTCAATCGCCCCAATGGAAATATATAAACCATCGCGGCATTGATAACAGTCATAGAAGGGCGCGCCGCCGTCAAGAAGATTTGCCTGACGAGCCGTCTGCCACATACCGCTCGCCTTCAGGGAATGAAACAGGGTCATCAGCAAGGACGAACCCTCAACCATTGACGCATCAACCACTTGACCTATGCCGCTTTTCTGCGCTTCCAGAAGGGCGCACAGCAGACCGAAAGCCAACATCATGGCCCCGCCGCCGTAATCTCCCACCAGATTTAGCGGCACCATGGGCGGCTGATCTTTGTGGCCCATGGCATGAAGCGCGCCGGACAGGGCAATATAATTCAGATCATGACCCGCCGCCTGGGCCAATGGGCCATGTTGGCCCCAACCGGTTATCCGGCCGTAAACCAATTTGGGGTTATGGGCGGCACAGTCATCAGGCCCGACCCCCATTCTCTCCATCACCCCCGGCCGAAAACCCTCGATCAGGCCATCTGCCGTGCGACATAGTTTGAAGAAGACGTCCCGTCCCTCGGCCGATTTTAAATCAAGGATGATTGATTTTTTGCCGCGCCGGTTTAAATCCACAGCAAGATGCAGGGCCGCACCACGCTCAAGCCGATCAACCGCAATCACTTCTGCCCCCATATCGGCCAACATCATACCGGCAAAGGGGCCGGGCCCCAGCCCAACCAGCTCAATTATTTTTATTCCGTCAAGGGCACCCATCTAAAACCTCATCCATTCATACTCTTTTAAAATTGCCCGGGAGATAATCTCCTGCATGATTTCAGAGGTTCCCGCAAAAATACGGTGAACCCGGCAATCGGTGTAAAGCTGGCTTATGGGGTATTCTGCATTACGGTGACAGTTTACTTTTATCGGTATGATCTCTTTTTTCATTTAAAAGTCCTCCATGTTTAATTTACACAGAAAACTCTCTTTAGAAATAACCTAATTTAGAGGGAGCACGTCAGATGAAACATAACCCGTAGAATTCCTCTAAAACTTATACACCTTAGTTCATGAGAGTTTGTTCGAAAGATTTGAGCATGTGTTCCGCTAGTATTTCCCTAGAATACTTAGGTGCACTTTTTAAACTATTTTGCTGATATTTAGTCATCAATTGCGAATTTTGATATAGCTTTAATATTGCCTTACACATCTGATCCGCATTCTCCGGCGCAACATTTATTCCACAGTCACATTTTGAGACTATACCAGTGACCTCCCCCTCTGGCACGCCCACCAGAACGGGCAACCCCATCCCCATAGATTCAAATAATTTTGATGGGATAACCGTTTTAAAAACAGGGGYATCTTTTAGATGAATAAGTGAAACATCACATAAACTCCAAAGCCGTGGCATCATTTCCTTTGGTTGCCGTGGTATGAGACACACATTTGCCAGTTTTCTTTCAGCAACTAGTCGTTCAACCTGTTTCCGGGCGGCCCCACCGCCAGCGAATAAAATTACTATGTCTTTTTCTTCGATAAGAAGAGCCGCCGTTTCAACAACCTTGTCAAGAGCATGCGCCAATCCATGAGTGCCGACATATCCCACAACMAACTTGTCTTTCAGACTATATTTTTCAGCTAGTTCTGGATCTTTTTCAGCGGCGGGGGAATATTGGTTTAAATCCACACCATTGGTAATCACATCAATTTTAGCACCATCAATACCCCTCTCAATGAGTTCACTTTTAAAGGCATGGGTGACCGATATTATACGGTTGGCGCGCTGATATAAAAAAAGTTCGAGCTTTTCAAAAAAACGGATAACAATACTGTCTTCCATAGCCCCGACCGCCTTGATGGACGCAGGCCACAAATCACGCAACTCAAAAACAAATGGTTTCCAGCGGAATACAGATAACATCCAACCGCTGATAGCACAGAAAAACTGCGGTGAAGTCGCCACAATTATGTCCGGTCTCTTTTGAAATAATCCAGCAAAAAAACCCATGAACATAAAAGAAATATAGTCCAGAGTTCTTTTAACAAAACCCTCATTAGCGGTGATATAAGTTTTAACTCGGACCACCTTGATTCCTGACATATCTTCTACTTGATAAAAGCGATTTTTATAACCCTCAAAGACCTTACCTTCTGGAAAGTTTGGTGCGCAAGTGATAACCGTGACGTCATGTCCCTTCTTAACCCAATGGACGGCATGTTCAAACAAACGGGTAGCCGGCGCGTTTCCTTCGGGTGGAAAATTGTCTGAGAGAAAGAGGATATGCATAAAAATTGTATTCTCTATTTTATATAATTATTTATGAAATGAATTCCCCAGACAAAATATTATGTATGTGTGGAAGAATTACTACATAAGTTACTAAATTCTATGAGCCGGGTTTCCATAGACCCTCTGACCATCCCTAATTCTTTTGGTTACAACGCTGCCAAGGCCAATAAACACATTATTTCCAATTAATAACTTTTTGTCTATTTTGCCATTGGGTATTATTGCCCCACTACCGATATAAGTATTTTCACCTATTGAAACATTGCCAGAAATAACAACCATAGACATAATAGATACATAATCACCAAATATAACATCATGACCGACTACAGTATTCAGATTAAAAACACAAAAATTTCCAACAGAAATATTATTGGTTAAGCGGCAACCAGCCGTAATTTGTATGCCGCAGGACTTATCAATAATTTGTTTCTGCCCCCTTCCCAGAGTGACAGAGGGATGTATTAAATTTGGAAAATTGAGTTTTGGATAAGTTTCGGAAATTTTACGCCGAATTTCAGGATTACCAATTCCTATTGTAAAGTTATAATCCATTTTGGTAAGATTTTTTATGTCTTTGTCCCCCAAAACCTTCATGCCACTTATTTCTTCGCCCTCTGCTGAAGAATCAATGAAAACCATTTCACGGTAGCCTATATCGTGGCATAAATCAGCTACTTCCCTTGCAAATCCAGATGATCCAAATATAGCAATTTTCATTTTTGCAACCTTTCTTGTGTTCTTAATATCAAATCTAAATAGAAGACACTGTGGTCACAGTGTAGCTCCACCGTCAGCTACTAACTCCACACCCGTTATCCAAGAGCTATCGTCAGACAATAAGAACGCTACTGGCCCGGCTATATCCTCTGGCTTACCCAGGCCTAGTGGATATTTCAATTCAGTCTCAGAAAGATATTCTTTTGTATAAACCGCATCCCATTTTTTTAACAAACCTGTTTGCACCAAACCGGGTAGAATTGAATTCACTCTTATACCAGAAGGCGCAACTTCTTTTGCCAAAGACCTCATCAAACTGTTTAAAGCACCCTTTGTTGTAGAATAGGCTGTAAGTCCTGCTTCTCCTGTAATCGCCGAAATTGAAGACATAAATACAACAGAGCTGCCCCGTCCAATATTTGCCCTACGGTCACAAAATCCTTTAGCCAACCATAAATTAGCCATCACGTTTACATTGAGAAGTTCTTCCATTTTAGATGGTTTAAGAGCGGACAGCGGTACAATATGTTGAATGCCTGCTATGAGGGCGATGCCTCTGAGTTTTCCATACTTCTTAGCTAATTTTAAAACCCAGCGGTTCAGAGARTTTGTATTTTCTTCAACATCAAGATATTCAACAGTCATTTGGGCAGGGTATTTAGAATTTTCTTTTAATTGCTCTAGCCGCTCCATATTGCGGGCAGCAGCTATCACAAAGGCACCCCGACTATTTAATTCTTCGCAAACCGCCCTCCCGATACCAGAACTTGCCCCAGTAACCAAAATAATATCTTTGTTGGAAAATTTTACCATCTCTTATAGTAGTTTATCTTTGGCAAAAGCAATCAAGTCTAAAACAGTTTCACACGCGACCAGCTGATCATTTGAAATATTGACGCCAAAATCTGCATCCAGAAAAGACATGAAGCTCAATCTGGCCATGGAGTCCCACTCTTCAATATCTTCTAATTTCATTTCTGGCARGATRGCATCATCCCTTTGCAACAGGTCGAGAAGTTCCTCAAGAAAGTCATCTAACGTCATTTCAAATATCCTCTGAATAAATTTTAACTGGGGGACAATATTTTAGTTTAAGAGTTGTCAAACAAGATGCCCAGGATAGGCCAACTCCAAATCCAGATAAGATTGTATGCTGAAATGACCTTAGCCCCTTATCATGTAAAGTGTTGTTGATCGTCGCGGGAATGGATGCGGAACTCTGGTTACCATATTTTTCAACAGTATCACATGGTGCCTTTTCTCTTGGTATTTTTAACCTTCGAACAATATTGCCAATGATGTATTTATTTGCCTGATGGAAAAAAATGTAATCTATGTCATCTTTTTCAACATTTGCAAATTCCAGTATTTCAGATATGGCCTTGGGTTCGACGGAGATTGAAAAGTTAAAAACCTCCCCACCGTTCATTTGCAAATCATTGTCGCTATATACATTTCCGTCATCCKTYKSWAYKTSTWWKSTSKKYTSWKCRKMKWYRGKKAWYYTKWMGCCKSMTGCAGGAATTTTAATATGTTCTGCCCCGGAACCATCAGTATGCAAAGAAAAGTAAGTCGTCGGACTATCATCCGAATATTCAATAATAGTGGCACTCCCGCCATCGCCGAACAAGGGGCCTACGGATCTGTCACGGGGGTTCACACATTTGCTCAATGTATCGCCTGCCAATAAAAGAATACGTTTGTTACTACCGGTCTCAATCATCATATGTGCCAGCCACAACCCATAAACAAAGCCGGAACATCCCAAGGCCACATCAAAGGAGGCACAATGGGTTCCTAAGCCCAAACGACCATGCGCTATGGCCGCATTACAAGGCTGAAAATGATCGGGTGTTTGAGTAACAAAGATCAAGCCATCAATATCATCTTTCGCGAGGGCAAGGTTTGCGAAAATATCTTTTGCAGCGGCACAGCATAAATCAAGGGTCGTGGTATTTTCGTCCGTGACATGCCTTTTRTCCAAACCTATGTTTTTCTTAATTCTTGCAAGTTGTTTTGGGTCAGAATTATACAGTGCAGCATCTTCGTCGAAGCTCTTGATTTTCGGTGGCACARACGTTGAAATTCCCGTAATAATGGCTTTATTAAATTTAACGTCTGACATCAGTAATTCTCATTTTCTTGAAACGGGAGCCGAAATTGGTCTTGGTGACTACATTTATCGTTGTTGGTATTTTATAGGTATCAATTTTGCCCATACAAAATTTTCGTACCATCTTTTTTGCTTCCCGGTTGGTTAAAATCTCTTTTGTCACAACATCGGCAGCTACACTTTGCCCCATAATGGCATTTTTTTGGGAATAAACCATACAATCCAGAATAGCCTCCATTTGAAGAAGGACGGATTCAACTTCGCTGGGCAGGACTTTCTCGCCACCTACATTAATCATTTCCTTACTGCGTCCAATGATTTTTATATAACCATCCTCGGTCGTCTCAACCAAATCCCCGGTCATAAACCAGCCATCTTCAGTAAACGCGCTCATCGACGCATTTAAATAACCTGAAATCTGGGTTTTACTTTTTAGCCATAACTCATTTTCGACAATCTTATATTCAAGATTAGGATCGTCAATCTTCATGTAGGTGCTCTCAGAAGATTTACTGCTTGTCTGAGCGATACCAGTTTCGCTTGTGCCAAATGTTTGCAGAAAACGAACTTTTGGAAAGGCTTTTTTTAATCTGAGCAATAAGCTCTCCGGCATTGTTTCAGTGCCATAGGTGATCATTCTGAGCGAACTAAGGTCATAATTCTGATGTGTGGAGCTCATAAGTAAAAGATTTAAAAAAGTAGGAGATGCAGGTAAAATCCGTACATTATTTTGTTCTATCAGCGCCCCGACTTCTGAAGGTTCGCGGCTGCTGGGAATAACCATCTTTGCCCCCATCGCCATGCAATTTAGCAACGTATTTAATCCGCCAATATGATCAAACATCAGGAAAATCATCATGCTGAGTTTTTTAGGCTTTTTACTTTCATAAACGGAACATAATACATCCAGATCATGGATCATTGCTTTTGCTTTTCCGGTACTGCCACTGCTGAATAAAATTAGTCCGGCATGGTTCTTATTAACAATATCTGTGATAAGATCGTGTTTCTCTATCCCAGAAGATAAAAAAGCAGGGCTATAGTGGTTATGCCCTTCTAATTTTATTTGAACATCAACAAATGCTTCTGTCATCCGCTCCTGAATTTCATCTTCGATGGATGTTGTAACCGGAACAATAATACATTCATGCTGTAAAAGACTTAAAAATAATGCAATSGAATGGAAGCTATAGTCTGAAAGAATGGCAACGACTGATCCGGGCTTGAAATCGTTTTTAATAATCTCGGAATATATTCCAACCTGTTGAGAAATTTGACCATATGTATATTCGTCGCCGCCACACACCAAAGCTACACGGTCATGATAATCACCAAGCCGATCCAGATACCAATGAAATTCATCAGCCATTTATGCCCCCGAGATACACAATCTGACCTGTGATGAAATCACTTTCATCAGCAATAAAGAAGTCGATAACATTTTTCACATCATTAAATTCTCCAAAGCGTTTGATGGCTTGTGTTTGAAGCAAATCATCTATCTTTTCTTTCGGCACGCTCTTGATCAAGTCAGTCTTGACCGGGGTCGGGCCAACGGCATTTACCGTGATTCCAAACTCGCCCAGCTCCTTTGCGATGGTTTGGGTAAAATTAGCCACAGCCGCTTTGCTGGCCGCATATACGGCCTCTCCCTCCAAGCGCAAGCCAGCCGCCACAGTGGAGAAATTGACGATGCGTCCATATTTCTTCCGCAYCATTAATTTGCCGACCTCACGGCTGAGCAGAAATGTACCATACATGTTGGTGGAAAAAATACGTTTCACGGTATCATACGGTGTGGTCAAAAAATGATTCATTGCCGCAATGCCCGCATTATTGAGCAGAATATCAATGCGACCAAATTTTTTCTTCACGCTACGAACCATACTTTTTACGGCACGTTCGTCAGCTACATCTAGCATAAAATGGTGATAACAATCATGTTCAATTGTGGCTTTGCCTCGACTACAGCCAACAACATTAACACCCTTAGCCAAATAATATTCAGCAAGCTCTTTACCGATACCTTTGCGGGTTCCAGTAATTAACATTATCTTCAAGTTTCATCCTCGTTCAATAATTTTTCAATATATGCACATAGTAGCTCTACATTACGAAAGGGGGATGTTTTTTGGCTCATCGCACGATCATCAGCAAGAATAATATCTTTGCCAAATTCTTCCACTATTGCATCTTCCAGGTCACTGACAAGAAGCACAACACCCAGACTGTCAAGATGTCCGTGAGTTCCAAATAATTTAGTTTTTACGGTCGCGTTTATTAACTCTTCCGAAGATCGTTCTTCCCCTATTTCGGCAACAGATCGAAGTACTAGCGGCAAAATTCTTTCCATCTAAATCCCAGTTTTTCCTAATAAATTTTCAGGCATTTGCATACATATTTACTGCAATTCCTACTATATGTCTAAACTACTTATTTTAAATGTCAATCTTTAAAAAGCCTTATGAATACTGGCTATCTCGACAAATATTCGGGTTTTAAATGTTTAATTCCTGAGGCTCTCAGCGATTTCTACTGAAACCCTCGCAACTTCAAAAATTTCTTCCACAGCAATAGGGCAAGCATTCCCTTTTTCAATTGCGGCTATAAATTCGGTTACACAATTATTCTGCCCTTTATCCTGAGACCAGGTTTTAAATTTGGAAAAGCCTTTCCATCCAAAACCATTCAATTTACGAAAATTATCCAATTGTAAAACGGCATCATCACAGAACACTTCAATACGCTCTTTTGGAAAGCTTTTACCGCCATTGGCAAAATAATGGATGGAGCCAACCGATCCATCTTCGAAGGTCAAAGTGATGATTGCTTTGTCTTCACTGATACCAATACCTGGCATGTTACCCATCTTTACCGCATGAAACGATGTTATTGGTGTCCCGGCCAGATATCTCATCAGATCAATATAATGGCACGCCTCGCCRATGATGCGACCGCCGCCGATAGCCGGATCCTGTGTCCAGTGATCAGCCGGAATATCACCMGCATTCATGGTCATGATAAATGYCTTTGGAACATTTTTAMCTTCAAGAAGTTTTTTCATCTTTTGAATATGCGGCGAAAATCGGCGGTTATATCCCACCATAATATGCTTCTTCACAGCCATTGCATGGTAGGTTTTTTCGATCTCATCAAGCTCACTTGTGGTCAGCGCCAACGGCTTCTCTACAAAAACATGTTTGCCCGCTTTTAAGGCCGCGATGGTTTGTGATGCATGTYGATTATGCTGTGTGGCAATGACAACCGTATTAATGTCGCCGGCAAGAGCATCTTCTATATCGGTTGAGGCTAGATCAAAGCCATTCTTTTTACCGTGATGTACGCCGCTGACGCCGCCGCTGGTAATGACACTGGCGAGCTGGCCACCGGCTTTTTTAAACGCCGGCATCAAGACACGTGAGGCGTAATTTCCAGCCCCGATGAAAGCTATTTTTGCCGAAGTTCCATCTGAATCTTTCAAAATTTCTGCAGGAGTAAGCTCAACACTGCTTTTGGTCAAAGCCGCCACATCATCGTTGGGATAGTCAAGTATAATCCCTAAGGCACTGTGGTCATCAAGTATTTTATATCCCTCCACAGCTTGATCAATTCCGAAACGGTGCGAGATCAARGACTGTATATCCAAGACGCCACTGKCCATRAGATCCAGCACGGCTTCAAAGTTACGCCCCTCGGTCCAGCGCACATAAGGCAACGGATAATCCTGGCCTTTTTGTTCATAAGCATCATCATAACGACCGGGACCGTAAGAACATGATACTTGGAACGTCAGCTCTTTTTCAAAAAARTCTGAKCGGCGCAATTCCAGTCCSACAACACCCACAAGAACAATRCGGCCTTTCTTRYGASACATGGTGGCCGCTTCATGCATGATATCGCTGGTTTTGGCACTTGCGGTAATGATGACAGCATCCACGCCATGTCCGCGAGAAAAAGCCGCAGCGGCCTGTACGGCATCCTCACCTTTGGAGAGGTCGACCGCTTGCGCACCAAATTTTCTTGCAAGATCACATTTGGCAGAATCAAAATCAATCCCCATCACCCGGCAGCCATTTGCCCGAAGTATCTGTACGGTCAGAAGCCCGATTAAACCAAGCCCGGTTACCACGACGGCCTCCCCAATGGTTGGATTAACCAGTCTGATACCCTGCAGGGCAATTGCGCCAAGCACCGTAAAGGACGCATCTTCATCCGAGACGTTATCAGGAATCTTGGCCACCAGATTACGGGGGACACGTACGACTTCTGCATGATTTCCGTTAGAGATTACCCGATCACCGGTTTTGAATGGTGTTTTATCAGCGTCAATGACTTGACCTACATTACAATATCCAAGGGGTAATGGCTGATCTAATTTGGAGCGCACCGCATCAATGGTCGGCATTAGCCCATCGGTTTTTACTTTTGCCAGAACCATCTTTACTTTGTCCGGTTGCTGACGCGCTTTCGCAATCCATCCGGCTTTGCCAAAATCAATCAACATCCGCTCTGTGCCAGCGGAAACCAACGTTTTTGTCGTTTTAATCAGCACTTGACCAGAGAAAGCTTTCGGGCATGGAACCTCAACAAGTTTTGTTTCCCCGTTGGCTATGTTTTGAAGTATTTGTTTCATAAAATTAAGCCTGAACTATCAATAATTAGATTTTTAATCAATGTAAATTATAGTGAGTGACAAAAGTTGGGCCCCTAACTGGTTGTTTCTTCGAACCCATGAGCCGTTACGATTTTCGAGCCTTCTATAGCATCCTTGGTTCTCAACATCAAATTAGCAGACTCCCATACTTCCTTGATGGCAAGCCCAGCACCTTTGTTTGAAATGCAGCCTGGCCGAGCTGTATAGGAACGTTTGATTGCTCCTTCATGACCATGATCCCTGAACATGGGTGAGAAATTTTGTTCTTTCTCCATATTTTTAATGGTCAGTTCTTTGAAGTCCATAAGAGAAATCAAAACGTTACCCCTATGGATACTYAGCCTTTCACTCACCCCTTCAAAAGTATGGCCTTTGGAGGACATGGTCAAAATGGCTAACGATCCATCACCAAATTCATAGGAAACAATAAAATCACTCTTATATTTACTTGAAGTAGCAGGTGTTATTTTTATAGGAAAACGTGAGCCTTCCGGCACCAGAGACAATGTATAATCTATCCAATGACAAAGATTTCCCAGGACACGCCCGCCTTCCTCTGGGCTGAAGTACCAATGGTCATCTTCCAGTTCATGGGCGGCGATGAACCAATTTATCATCATCGGCCCATCCTGCGTTTCTATCGCGGCCTGAACTTTTTGACCTAAGGGACTTTGCGGACGATTATAACCCAATCCAACCGTACCCTCTGACGTCGCCATAGCTTCACAAAGCCTGGTTAACTGATCATCACTTACGACCGGTGGTTTTTCAATATGCACACTTTWATTGTTATTTAGTGCTTCGATAGCATATTCTGCATGAGTGGCATGATTGGAAGCGATATAAACCAAATCGATATTGTCATCTTCGAAGATTTTGCGGGCATTATCGGTATAATAATTACCCTTATAACTTTCGCATAAAGACGCCGCCCGATTGATGTTCACATCCATCACGCCGGACACCACAGAACCATAATTTTTCCGTAAATAGAATGCAATAGTACTAAAGCTGAAATTACCACTACCGATGATGCCCACATGGCCTTTGCTGTTGCCGCCGTTAATTGTTGGCAATTCTTCGAAATTTTTCTTCATATGGTAGGCTGCTTTAACTTTATTCAAAGTTCTTGTAAAGCCAAACAACCAGAGATATTTCCACACTTTAAGCAATCGAAATTTCAATGGGGATTTTGTATAATCCATTATAGTCACTCATATATAATTTAAAAAATCGAGATTATTTTTGCCCCAACCTCTATTCAGGAAGCATATATAACTTTTATATATAATATCCGTATCAAGCAACCCTTTTTGCACCGGCGGAGATATCCCTCTCCCGCTTCCAACTTGTTAGAAGTTTTACTATTTTTACTTCAAAAACCACGTAACTTAAATATGAAATTAGTAAAGACAGTATAATGCTAACCAGTGCAAATAGAAGAAATGCTCCATAGCTACCAAATACATCCAGTGTATTCGCAAAAATTCTTTTTGTGCCAAACATTATTAAGGTATGCCAGATATAGAGGCTATAGCTTATGGTGCCTAAGAACTGCATCCAGCGCCATTTTAGAAGTAATACTGCCAAGTGAGACTGCATGACAATCTCGATGAATACAAGATAACCTAAGAGCAGGGAAACAATCCAAAGAAGCACAATGTGCCATTGGGATAAAACAACGCCTACTTCTCCCGGAAACTGCAGTAAAAACAATACCACCAGAAAAGAAAATAAATTTACTAAAAACATCCGTGGCAGCCGCAACTTAATATTTATGCCATTCTGAACCATGAAATATATCACAATACCGATGACAAAGTACCACGCACGCGGCAAAATAATCAAAAACGGTATAACAGCAAATATTATAAAGGCGTATTGTGCGAGCTTATTGCGATTGAAAAATTTCAGATAAGACATCGCCAAATAAAAAACCGCTTCATAACTTAAAGACCATGCCACCACTAATGCGGCTTCTACCGGAATAACGCCAGGTATGAATAATAGATTCATTACCAGATGCCCTACCCAGTCCAGCCATGAGAAACCCGCAAAATAGGCATAACCGGCAAATGGGCCYAATATAAAAATAAGCAAGATGGTTGGCAGAAATACCGGATATAATCGAATACATCTATCCACAAGGAAGGATGTCACAGATTTATGACGAATAATACTTGCAGTGATGAGATACCCGCTGATCATAAAGAATATTTCCACGCYATATTGCCCGGAAAGAAGAATATTCTTAAACACGGTCRATGCAAAAGTCATTTCATGGAAAAACTTTTCCGTCACACCACCTGCGCCCACATGGCTAAACACCACTATGAGAGCCGCCAAGCCTCGGGCACCATGCAATGATATATTATGATTATTCTTATGTTTTGAAAGTGACATGAACACCACCATTGAAAAACTCTGCCGTAACATATGGCATATATAACTATATGACGCGAGTTGTTTTTGTCCCCGGGGGTAAAAAAATCTTAATTACAAATACTATGGATAATAGAGAGGGGTAAACGCCCGTGCCCGTGATCGCAACAATAGGGGAGAACAAGATCAAAACTAAAAACAATATACTAATATAAAAGTCAAAAAATTTTTTTTGTTTAACAAAGCGAACCCAATAAAAAGAACCCAGAAGAGACACTAAAAAAATTGTTACGCAGGAACCCCAATAACCAAAATCCAAAAAGAAAGCTCCTGGTAAGGTAAGATAGACACCCGGATTTTCTATTTCAGATAAAATTTCTTGGATGGTCATAAATCCAAAACCCACTTTGTTGAATAGTGATGTATATAGATAAAAMWRWYASKGMRMMYAMWWKGSTGCAWKYSAYKGSKMGGRCRMAYYSAGYAAAAMAKSRWAWWRRTMRWKGKYATGWSSKWKAYWATATTGRWMWRRYRRWAWWMYWAAMKRWWGCRSWRWCAKWATRKGMWRYWMYWGAWGARMYGCMWTGTGCCCCCAAGGCACAGAAATTCCATCAAAATTATGAGAAAGTACATTTAAAAGAATTTTAAAGTTCTCATCATCCCCAATCGCTCTGTTAATGAATATGATAGAAAAAATATATAAAATTATAGCATAGAGGGAAAATTTTAATAATTTTGAGAAAAATCCGCCCTTTTTCTTCTTTTTAATCGACGTTTTCTTAGTTTTAGATATCGACCGCTCTGCATCATAACTAACGACATTCTTTTTCAAAAGAAAAACAATAAAAACAATGAGTAACGCAATAGCCGCAGCAAAACGTCCGCCTGATAAGAACGAAACAAATATGCCTAGCAAGAAAACGACATACAGCTGCTTATTTTTTCTAGGTGATAATTCTCGGGAAAAATATTCTCGAAATATATAGGCAACAACTGGAAAACCAGACATAGCCATACCCAATATACCAGAAATCATRSTACCTTTTGCCTCTCCGGCATCGCGRCCRCGRGACAAYCTMAKATCCGTTATRTCTGCYARAGARAARGACAYMYCWCCCARRAGAGTAAARAATTTAWARRTCAACARCATYACWGATATCAATGATAAAAAAATAAGCCAATTRGCCTTTSCCYYCACTTGTTTCYYAGAGAAGACCGGACGRYCCGTATASGCTACNTTTNGCMAGRAAAAGYGGYCCAATYAATGTTCCMGCWARGAAACACAGAAAAAAAAAGAAAAGATAGACACTTGTTGAAAACGAAATACTTTCAAAGGTTATTAAAGAAAATTGTCTGATCAATAAAACGCCGGCCCATGAAACTATTAAGACGAAGGCTGGCACAAAATATATTGATATATTCCTATCCTTCAAACTTAATGCTCCCTTTCAGTATCTCCTCAATAAATACGTAAGGGTCACTGATCGAGATCAATGGGCCGTCTTGCTGGATAATTTCCGGATGGAGTTTCATGGCTTGTCGGTAATATTGCGCCTCGGTAAATAATTCCACACTTTTGCCGTTCACCAGGGCCTCAATACCCACGGTACCCGTCCAGCAGCCAACCACATCAATATGCTCAAGCAAGGTGGTCGTGGCAACGAAAGGATCAATCAGGATTACTTTTTTATTCTTCTTCAATTCTTTATAAAAGGCACTGCTATTATCAAAAACCGTCGCCGGGTGATCTTTTAAGATGATCTGATCATAGTCTGCCGAAAGCTCATCAATTTTACAGCGCAGCATATCCTCAAACTCAATTTGGCCAGAACAGCCACTCCAATATTCGATGGTTGCTTCCGGGAAATAATGAAGCGGTATCAGGATAGATTTCTTGGTAAAATCAACCTTGCTCATAGGTGTAAAATGCCGTTCGACGAAAAAGTTCATGAACTTTCTGACGGTGGTGTTATATGGGGTTGCAAGAAAATCATACTCTTTACGACCGAGTATTTTGGCGACAAATAAATAGAAAATAGGATAACGCGCTTTATACTTAATATAACGTATTATGGCAGCTTTCAGTGCCTTGCTTCTGCTCGGTGCCATATGAGAACGAAAATTATTTTTTAATTTATCCAGCACATGGTCAACTTCTGATTTTTCCGGTATTCGATGTGGAGAATGTTCGCCATATACGGTTAATCGTTTATAACCGGACATGAAAAAGCTACATATCCCATAGCAGGGAATATCTTTCTTTTCTGCCAGTTGTATCATTATATCCATAATATAATTATCTACAGGATAGGTTACCAACGTATCAAAAGAATTTTTATCAAATATCTCAAGCAGGTTTCCCGCCGCCCTGCGAATAAGAACCAGGCAATCCTTGAAAGGCGTATTTCTTAAAACACGATCCCGAAATATAATCTTGCTCAAGTCCAGATTTTCATCAACGAACGCTTGCGTTTCAGAACAATAATCCCATTTGGACAAATTCATGTCTATGCGATGATCGCCGTTAAAATATTCTGATATCGTTGATAATTTCTTTGTCGGTAAATTTTTCTGAGCATAATCCAGAACAACTTTATCGAAAACTTTATTACGTCGAATATAGACAAGTGTGTGCATAGTGAATTCTTTAAATAATCGGTGATCCTTTAACCGCTCTGAGCTTATAGCAAACATAAGAAAAGGACAAAACTGAAAAGATAAAATACAGGCCGTATGTTTTAGTAAGAAGAAGATAATAAGAATATTCCTCACCATATGGAATAAACGCATTCAAAGCCAGAGATATGATGAAAACCACAAGCATTAAACTCGCCATGATTTTAATAGTGCCTAAATAAATATGTGCTGCATTCAAAGACCCCATCACATTGGCAACGCCAAACAGGCCAACCATCAAAGATGTTGTCTCAAACACCGCATCATATCCGTMAMRMAWWNNNGCCCCAWRWSYGAWKKCAMKRCYRMRTRCSYYRMMRWMWWYRWWSMRKAWAMMRCAATATTTGAAGGCTTTATAGACCTTCGTCTTCAGTCGAGGCAGGTCGGCATGTTCCTTACCAAACTCCACAACATTTACATAAGAAAAAGCCGTAATGGCAACGATCGTCATCTGCATAATTGCATATGAAAGGGAATAATCACCCAGCAATGTCGGGAATTTCTCACGTACGACTGAACGATCAATATAAAAGAACAGAAATGTTAGAGCCGTTGATATATTTATCAAAAAACCTGCGGAAATATTCCTGCCATAATTGACAATGCTTGCCCAACTTTTATCTATGTGAGGGAATATAGTTTTGAAACTTAGACCGCTACGCCGAAGTGTAATGATCGTATAAATGAAGGTGGCTATACAGAAAGCCCCCAGAACATAAATCTCAAGCTGTATACCCATCAAGATATAAACAGGTATAAGCGCGATTAACAAGAGGGACAGGATTGGCTTATAAGACATGGCCAAAAGATATTCTTCCCGTACTTTAGTGATATTTTCCAAGGCCATGGCAAACATAGTCAGAACAGACAAAAGTGCAATGATCCAGCTATTGAAATAGAGTATGCATCCCCCAATTAACAAGGCCTGTACAAAAGCGCCTCTTACCAGATCGGCTGTTAAGGCGGCTCTATTCTCCACGCTATCCTTCAAATAGCGGATAACATAGCCCGTACCCGCACCAAATAAGGCAAACTGAAACAAAAAGGCGGTGAATTTGAGAAATTCCGCCTCACCAAAATCCTCTTTAGACAAAAAGTAAGGCAAAATCAAAGATTCAATACCTAAAATACCAAATAAGATATAGCGGCCAGCGATGGTCTTTAACATGGGCGCAAACCAAATAATGCGCGGCAGATCTCCAATTCCTCCGGCGTATCTATATCAAGTGCCTCAATCCAGTCCATTTTATACACACGGAAATTGGGGCCATAAAAACTATTATGTTCTTTCAGATAATTCCATTTTGCCCCCCATATTGCGCCCGTCGGCATAAGAAGCTCTGGCATATCCTGAGACCGTTTATTTAAAAACTCATCGAAAATAAACGCACCTGTTCCATCTTCTTTTTGCGCAAGCGCCCACTGGGGTGGGGAAAACCTTGGCTCAAAACAACTTATCAAACTGCGCTCACTGTCTTTTGTCAGTTCCCGCGTAAAATCACATATTGTTTTCTCGGTTTTCAACGGTACATTTGCCATCATCTGAACCACATAATCCGGTTTACTAAAGCCATCCTGAACCATCTTTTCAATCGTCCAGCATGTGGCTTCGCTCACCGTACTATAATCATCCGCATATTGTTCCCTTAAAAAAGGAATCTCCGCACCAAATGCCTGTGCCACTTCGGCGATTTCCTCACAATCAGTGGAAACCACCACATTTGAAAAACAACCCGACTGCAACGCGGCYTCTATTGTCCATGCGATCATCGGTTTTCCATKAAAATCAACGATATTCTTCYTGGGAAYYCGTTTGGAYCCCCCGCGWGCAGGAATTATGACTATTGGTTTATCTGTCATYRGGTTWTCTTAATATCTATAAAAAGTCGTTCCATTTGAGCAATTGATCTTCCTGCAAATCATTTTTCAGCGTCCGCCCTACGACAACATCAACCAACTCCGGTGAAATTTCAGTGCCCGGACGTTTAAAGTTAAGATCATCTATGGTGACCACTTCGCCAGATTTCATTGCCCTTTTCGTGACAATACTGCGGCGAAATTTAAGACGTTTTTCTTTCTCTACCTCTGAAACCGAACGGTRACTTGTTCCCATCGCAAYTGGAATGATTTCACWSCCGCTACAAATYTCRGTCAGTTCTTCGGGGTTTGCCGACATCGCATGATCCCAACCATCCATAGTCTTGTCCAAGGTAAAATGTTTCTCAATGACGCAAGCGCCAAGTGCTACAGCAGCCAAGGGTATCATTGAGCCCATACTATGATCAGACAAACCTACCGGGTGATTAAATGCCTGCATCAGCATAGGAATATTATTCAGATTAATATCTTTTATTTCAGGTGGATAGATAGAAATGCAATGTAGCAGGATAATCTCTGTTGCCCCTTCTTCTTCCATGGCACGAACTGCGGCATCGATCTCTGAAAGTTCTGACATACCGGTCGAAAGGATGATCGGAAATCCAGTGCGGGCCATATATTTAAGCAAGGGAATATGTGTCACATCACAGGAGGCCACCTTTAAAAAAGGCACCCCAATATCAATCAGTAAATCAACTTCCTCTTCAGAAAACGGGGTGGAACAAAAGTCAATTCCAATCTTGTCACAATATTCTTTGAGTTCATAATGCTGTTCTGTACGAAGATAATATCTCTCAACCATTTCATCCAAGGAGCCAAAATGTTTCTTTTTACTGTCGTCATATGATTGATTGCGGTCAAATTCTTCTCTACTGACCAAAGAAGATTGATCCCAAGATTGGAATTTTGCGGCATCCGCACCACAATCTTTTGCAGACTTGATCATTTTACGGGCCAAATCCATATTGCCGTTATGATTTGCTCCAATTTCTGCAATAACATAAGTTTTTTCTGAGTTTTTCAGTTCTTGGAAATTAAACATTCTCGCTCCTATTAATCTCTATAATAATCTTAATAACCTGCCCACCAGTAATTTGATCCATCATGCTGGAGTTCTTTTATATAAATATCCAATTCTTCTTTAGATCGTTCAGATACACTTTTTAGTCTTTCTAGCTCGCTCTTGATTAATATATTATAAGTTGGATCATTCACAATCAGCAATAATGCCTCATAATGGCTTTGTTTAATATTCAGTATTCTTTTCACTTTTTCTGTAGACACAATAGATGTTTCACCGGCTAAATTAGCCTCATATAGGCGATAATAAGTGATACCGTTAGTTTTCAGCCCCTCATACCCGCCCAAAATATACCATGAAGCGATATACCAGTCCAAGGCAACCACTTGCTCTGGAAACTGAAATTTTAATCCTCTCTCCCTAAGCAGCCTTAAATTCAAACTCATGTGAGAAAGTCCGATAAAATTATGCAAGAGAATTTGTTCCAGACTACTCATCTTCGCCGGGGCTTCAAAAAATAATTTCTCTGGWTYWMNNATATAATGCAGTAGCGAATAAAAGAAACCTGTATCCGGGTTTTCAGAATAGGCCTGTTTGGTTTGCGCCACCCGGTCTGCCGACATGGTATCATCAGAATCGATAGAGATAAGAAGGTCATAGCCTTCATCAATCAATAGATTAAATACAACTTCCCTTAACGCCAGAGGGGTCAGGTTATTCTCATTTTCGATCACCCGCATATCACTATCAATGTTCTGGGCAAATAATTGGTCATCAACGACGATAGTATCAAAATCTTGGTCTGTCTGCTGCATAATTGAGTGTAAAGTTTCGCGATAATAATCTTCCGCTATAGGAAATATAAAAGTAATGACCGCTACTCTCATTCCTGCCCATCCCACTGATAACTTTCAACATAGGATTTCAAAAAGGCTCTTGGCTTATCTATGTAAACTTTATTTTCCAATTCACTCTGTAATTTCTTCAGATCAATTGTAATTATTTCAGAATTTTTAGCCTGCAGGATCTTGGAATTTTCAATACGCTCGACACTGTCAGGTTCATAGAATAATTCTTCATGTAATTTCTCACCTGGACGCAGCCCAGTAATAATAATCTTGATGTCTCGGCCCTCTTCCAAGCCGGATAGTTTTATTACCTGTTCTGCCAAATCCATTATTTTTATGGGCTCCCCCATATCCAGCATAAACAGATCATTTCCCTGCCCTCTGCAACCGGCTTCGATGACTAATTGTGCCGCCTCAGGTATGGTCATAAAATAACGTGTGGTATCTGGATGAGTAACTGTCAGGTCCTGACCTTCTTCGATAAGGGTCTTAAAAATAGGAATTACACTACCCTTGCTTCCCAAAACATTACCAAAACGAACACTCATATATTTACCACTCCCCAGTTGAGAGTATAACGCGGTTAGTTTTTCGGCAAATCTTTTGGTGGCTCCCATAACATTTGTCGGCTTTACGGCTTTATCAGAAGATATCAATACAAATGTATCGACAGAGTATTCTGTTGTCATTTGAAGGACATTCATCGTTCCCAATATGTTATTCTTAATAGCTTCTACTGGTGCTGTTTCCATCAGAGGAACATGTTTATGTGCCGCTGCATGAAAGACAATTTCCGGGCGTTCGTTAAAAGCCGGAATGAGGCTATCAATTTCACGAATGTTGCTAATGTAGGCTTTAAATTCCACCGCCTTAAAATAACGTTTGATAAAAAGCTCAAGCAAATWYWKAWYAYTTTCATTAATATCAACGGCAACAAGTTTCTTCGGATTAAACTTCACTAATTGACGAATTATTTCGCTACCAATAGATCCCGCCGCTCCCGTAACCAGAACCGTTTTCCCTTCAATTTCCTGACTCACAATTTCTTCATTAAGCGCAAGGGAAGGTCTCCCCAACAAGTCAGAGGCATTGACCGGCCTTAACTGGTGGAAAAGTTCATCGTGAGTATTTTTTTCCAATATACTTGGAATGATCCTCAGCCCTACATCACATTTCAATGTCGTTTCAATAAACTCGTAAATGAATTCCTTTTGCAAATTAGCTATCGCCACAATGACTTCATCAACATGATACTCATCAAGTGTATTTTTAAGATGATTGTAACCACCAATCACTTTAACACCAGAGATTACCTTGCCGTGTTGTGCAGGGTCTCCATCCAACAGACCCACAAGATTATAACGGTTTTTATGAGCCGTAATAGCATCAGCAATAAGATGTCCACCACTTGAGGCRCCGATGATTAATATGTTTTTCATTTATCTTTTTAAAMWWWYYTCAGAGTAGTATCAAGCTTATTGCACATGTCCTGAACTTCATCATCAGTTAAGCTGGGGTGAGTTAAAAACATAAGGCTTTTTAAYCCTACTTTAACTGCATTTTCCAAGGGTTCTTTTGGCAGAGATACAGTGCCTAAAAATGCCTTCTCCTTATATACTTCCGAACAACTGCCTTGAAAAACAGGCAGCTCCACAGCAGTGCAAAGCTCAATAAAGTGGTCGCGTGAAATATTGGTATGTTCCCAAAATGCATAATATCGATAATACACATGTTCGATATTATTATCGGGCTGATGGTCTTTAATAAAACCATACCTTTCAATTACCGCCCTATAAGCAGCTGCAATTTCACGGCGCCTTGCGACCCAGTCATCCACTTGATCCAATTGATAAATACCAAGTGCTGATTGCATTTCTGTTAATCGATAATTACTGCCAATCGTGTCATGCAACCATCTAAAGCCTGGGGGGTGCTTTTTATTATAAACAGAATCATATGATTTTCCATGATCTTTGAACTCCCACATCCACTTATATAGATCAGGATCATCGGTTGTTACCATGCCACCCTCACCACCAGTTGTTATAATCTTATCCTGACAAAACGACCAAGCTGCAATATGTCCAAAAGAACCGACAGATTTTCCCTTATATTTAGCACCATGCGCCTGAGCGCAATCCTCAACAATTTTAATATTATGTGGCTGGCAAACGGCGATAATTTCGTCCATATCACAAGGCCAGCCTGCAAGGTGAACACAGATAACAGCTTTGGTTTTACGGGTAATCTTCTGGGCAATTTTTTGGGCAGATATATTTTGTGAAACTGAATCAATATCAGCAAATATTGGGATAGCCCCAATAATAGAGACTGCACTGGCAGTCGCCATAAAAGTCCGGGGCGGTATAATCACTTCATCACCCGCGCCAACGCCTAATGCTCTTAGGGCAACCTCTATTGCTAACGTACCATTTGCAAGCCCGACAGCATATTTAGCCCCCACCCACTGAGAAAATTTTTGCTCGAATTCTTTACCTTTATTGCCCGTCCAATAATTCACTTTATTGGAACGCAGGACTTCCGCAACAATCGCAGATTCAGTCTCGGAAAAATTAGGCCATGGCGAATATTTAGTATTTAACATTTAACTCCCTAGAATAGAATATTTCACTCGACTAAAGCTACATCACCATCAATCCTTTTTATTACTAACAAACATATACTCTCTCACAATTACAGAGATACTTGTTAAAATAAAGGCTAGCATCATCATTGCTACTAATATAAGTAGTTTTTTAGGCTTCGCCGCACTTACAGGTTGAAAAGCAGGGTCCAGAATTTCAAACACAAAATCCTTGTGGCTTTCCGTCATCATTAGCTTTTTGGTTTGTTCGGCTATTAACTGAAAAAATATCTGGCGAATATTCTGCAATGCAACATCTTCAAGACTTTTAGTCAGAAAATTCATAGATATTTTAAGTTCTTTTTGTTCCCTTTGGCGCATATATTCATTTACGTCTTCGATTATCCATGTGAGCCACTTTTTTGACAATACTGGTGACCTGCTCTCAAGTAAAACTTTTATGAAGCCTTTGTCATCTTCTTTGACGATTATTAGTTGAGAGAAAGTTTCAAAGATTTCCCAGTCCTGGGGTTCAGGGGTTCTGGGAAACTTCACATCCCGCACCCATTTTCCATTAGCTATGTCATAGATTTCATCGTCATAGATATTATTCTGTCCATCCCATGATTTTAATGCAAATAGATCCACGATCAAGTCACGTCGGTGGACAAAATCTACTTGAAACCTACGAGATTTTATAATTTCCAAAGCCACCGGAACTTTCACATCACCAGAACCACCTAACTTAACCCCAGCCAATGACCCTATTGCAGACAATCCTCCTGAAAGCTTGTTTCCTTCCTCCATTGCCCTGGGAGAGAGCAGTATTTCTGATACATATATATTTGGGATGTACATTAATATGACAAAAGTTATGATCCCTACTATAGGCCCAGACGATATTACTAAGATCCAGTATTTCTTTAAAATAAGAACTAGTTCTATCAAGTTTATTTCATCTTGATCTACTTTTTGAGTCATGATTTAAATCACCTATCTACCGAGGGATATCTATATCCTTTAGTATTTATTAAAATCTTATTCTTGTAAAGATAACAGCCCCCACGGTCAATACAACAAGATGGGGATTGTCTCTACTTTCCTTCATTATTTCCTAAGAAAACACACTTGAGGCCATAAAATTAAAATACATCTCCCTAACCTACCAAGAAATAGTCGTCTTTATAATACCAGAGCATTTTTCCTGCCTGTGGTAAACTATTYTTTTATTAGGCACAGAGATTCCAAATTCAGGATGGTACGAACTGTCAAATAACTCAACTGTTCCCTGACCCTCAATTACTAACCTGACTATATGATTACTCTGTTTTATAAAGACAGTTTCGTCTTTCAAAAAAACGTCCCAATCAGGATGAAAATGAAAATATACTGCGGCTCTATGTGATTGTTTGGAAGCTATCTGATCTGTAATAATAAGTTTATCACTAAAAAATTGCCATTTCCTTTTATGTACAGGACTACCAGACAAACGCGTATATCCCGTATGCTCTCCATAAATAGAAATCTCATTCTCGGTTTCTTCTACAGAAACGCCTACGATATAGGCCCGCCTTGCCACACGGAATCCACCCCATACTTCCGAAGAATTTTCTCCATCTACAACGAGCGTATTGTGCGCAGCTGTTCCCCTCTGGCGAACCCTCTCGCTACTTGCGCCGTACAAAGAAGTTCCCGAGTTTACAAAACAACGACGTCCATACAAGGATAGCTCAAAGCTCAAACTATCGGCATGTGCATGACCTGGAATATAGTCTGGGCCCACGGGAGCCAAATCCAAGATGGCGGCAAGATTATCATTATTTACTCTTATGTAACCACTGTCTTTAAAAACCGATAGCCTTCCAGGGCCTTCATCCTTAACCTTAACCTCAAGCCTTACTGCATAGGCCTTTAACTGCCGATAGGAAGAAGAGATACCAATCGCTGAGTCATTAAAAAAACTAACCTCACCATCTGGATGAGACATAGCTTCTAGCCAGACAAACATTGGGACAACCAATTCACTAAGTTCATTAGAAACTGGATGGTTAAAAGTCTTTAGGAGATTAATAATATCTAAAATATCTTCTAAAAAAATAGCATGATACATTGGAGACCGTTCAAAATTACCGCCATCTTCTAGAATTTGCTCAGCAATTTCACAATTAATAATTTTTTGCCCTTTAGCAAACCATTCGTCCGCTTCTTTACCTTTGAAAAATAATCCTGCGAATAAAAGTGCCTTGCCATTCACAAAAAGATGGTTTCCTAAAAGGTGATGTTCACATCGTTTACCTAGATACCTTGCCTGAACAGCCWTWHTWHBBDRBMDCDBATCTGGTGGGTAATTTCCAGACATTAACCATTTAATCCAATTTACCAAACGCAATGATAATGGATAAGGCTCCCACCCATTGCCTTGTCCTGGTTGGTTTTCAATGATCCATCTATTAATCAAGTTATGGTAATTTGAAGATTCTTCATCTGCATTTTTAGATTGAATATAATCAAAATAATGAAGATTATACAGCCAGAGTTTGTCGTATTTAGGATTGTTCCAGTCCTCACTGCTATTCAATTTCCCAATATGATTAAGAAAATTAAATTTATTGTCTGAAACAAAAGATTGCGATTTTAGAATAGGCGCAATCCATTCCTCTGGCTTTCGCCTTTCAGGTTCTTTAGATAAAACAGGCGTAGGACGATATAAATGAAACCAAATTCTGCCATATATTTGAGATGGCTTAAGGTATTTGATCGTATTAAAAAAGCGTAAAAGCTTTCCCAGTGCCTGCATCAACCATTTCCTTCGCAAACAATTAAATATACATTAAAAGTTTATCGCCCACACAACACTAACATCAAATTTACTAGACATTATATTTGGTGCATTCAGTTTATTATCCTGCAAGCGCCCCTTGATTTCAATATTCCCAAAGCCAATATCACCTTGTAGCGAAGCCTCAAGAATATCTATATTTCTTTTCTCTAAAAATACTTGGAATTTCCCTGCTCCATCAATATTAATACGGGCATGATGATATTTAAGTGTATATCTCCATTCATTAATATCTTGATATTGGGCTACAATACTCAACAACCTACTATCATTATCTAAGCTATGACCAATCGACCTTCCTTTGTAACGATAGCCTGTAATGTATATAAAATGTTCATATATGACATTTACACGCTGTTTTCCGAACAACCAAACATTTCGGCTTGTTGTGTCAGAAAACTCCGTTGTCAAACGCCAATTAGCTCCATTATCACCATATGCGCCATATAATGAAGCACCTAGCAATTTGGCATACTGAAACGGCATGATGAAATTCTGGTCTTCGGCAGTTCCCTCAGCATATAATTTAAGGGAAGTGCTATTTCCTAAGCTCATACTATAGGCCAGATCAATACTAGCCAATTGATTGCCCGGCTCATTTGGCGTGCCCGTGTTATCTAGATCACCAATAGAAACCAGTGCTTTGGTCCAAGTGCTGAAACCACAAGGACGCCCATCACCACATAGTTGCATCGTGCGAGACAATCCCACTTCAAAATTCTTGATCGGCTCAAATGTTAATCGCATTCCCGCAACCAACGCATTGGAGATATTGCGGTCTTTTTCCATTTTGGCGACAAACATGTCCCATTGCCAAGGGCCCATCCAGCTAAGCCATTTAGACTCGAATGCTTTGGGTTCAATACGGCGAAGACCCACAGACGGCATAGGGCGGGCGTTGTTGCTCAAGATTAATGTACTTTCACGGCCTGGCCCCCACCAGCGGTCAAAGGCCCCCGCATAAGCTGACCAGTTGCCAATGTCCTGTGATATGTAACTGCCATCCAGATGAGCGTATTCCTCGCCATCGCCCTTTCGGTAGCCACCCTGAATATGAATTGTCGTACCACTGTCATCATTGTTATATTCCAATGTCGCAGAGGCATCCAGGTCATTACGAGCAGTCGTAGCAAAACCACGAACGATAGCTGGATTATTCGTGGCCTGAATTCTGGCTGCTACCCTAAATTCACCGGGTATTTTTCCCTTAACCCGCATAGCAGCAAGGCGAACGTATGATGGCAGGCCCATCTCAGCGGTGCGGGACAGGTTACGGGTAATCTGTTGCCAAGATATAGGCCATGTATTTACCGGCCCAGAAATCACCCCATGACGTGCCAGTATTTCCACATCATTACGCAGCTGCATATCGCCAACAGCCGCCCAAGGGGAGGCTTGAACCATATGGCTTGATAAAAATAATGAATATAATGTTGCCAACGACCAAACGAAGTATTTTCTTGCCAACATACTATCTACCCTTTTTGAGAACGATTTGAAGGTGATATTTAACTTAGTTTTAGCATTAAACCAACCCCTATATAAAAAGAGAGCCCAAAAGCTTTTTTTCCATATGAATAAAGAGGTAATGGTATGGACGGYCCCCATCCGGCATCATGTGTGCCATAATGGTGTATCGTTTAATCCCGGCCCGGCTTTCCCCGTTCGATGGGGCGGGAAGGTAACGGAGCCTGATGGATCGTCTCACGGCAGGCACAAGATAGTTTCGGTCGTATAATGGACTTGTTTCAATAAAGTGGAGAGTAATCTCTGTGTTTATGCGGTTTGATTTTCAAACTGCATAGGGCTTAAGTAGGTAGTATCCGATATTCCGTGTAAGTGACCATTTGGGTTTATTTCCATCTTCAATATATTGAAGATGGAAAACGGTCGTGAAACAGGACGGCGACCAATGTCGAGGCCTTGCTCTTGAAACTCTACGGCATGCGAAGACTGCCGTAGGTGCCGGTTGACTCGCGAAAAGCACTGCGTATATGCGCCAGATAAATCATGTCATCCCGTTGATGCTCGCTCGCAGGCCGGCCTTGCCAAGCATAATAACCGCTCGGGCTGACTTCACATAACTGACAGGTGCGTTCAACTGATAGATCTGCTTCCCGCGCATCAATGAGAGCGAATCTCATCGACTTTCCCATAAAATATTTGGGGGCCGAAGAAASCCGCTGYTTTTTTTACYCCAAGGGCACGYCGTAACAGATCACGCTCAGCTCTTAATATTTGATTTTCCTTGCGAAGTCGTTTTAGCTCCTTGYCTTTATCACGGCGGGGCTTGTCAGGTTGAACCTGGTGACGATATTGCCTGATCCACTTGCTCAGCGTAGACTTGCCAACGCCCAAGTTCAGGGCAGTGTCATGATGGGGCTGATCACTTGTTAAAGCCAATGCATACTCAAACCATTGATATCACTCACCTTCACTTTCGTTGACATCGAGGAGGTCACAAGTTCAAATCTTGTATCGCCCACCATCTCTTCATTTTTTTCGTCTTTTAAACTATTGATATTTTATGGGGGAAAGCCTCAACAGAAATATTGCCCTGAAAGAAAAACATTTACATTCTGTAAAAAATTATTAAGCTACCGGCAGTATATTAATGTCTTAAATGATGGAAATGGTATTCACATGCGAAAATTCTTGTTCGGAATTTTAATGCTGATAATGGTGGTTCAGACCGTTGTTACCGTTGCCTATATTCATCATTCTGAGCAGACGGGGGCTGAGTATGTGTCCTTTGATCATGATGCGCCTGCCAATGTTCTTCAAGCAGGGGCCAATGAAACAGAGAGGCCGTCTTTAGATGACGTTGATTGCCATCAATGTTGTCACTGCACCGGCATTTTTTCTTTTTTGTTCCCCGGAAGCATATCTGCGGTTTTATCAGGCGAAAAACGTTTTGGGTATCTTTTAAACCTGCCTTCGGCGTTTATTGCGCCTCATTTGCGTCCGCCAATCCTCTAATCGAAATTTCAACATTTTAAAGTCACATGCAATGGAAACATTGCATTGGGCCTGTTTTTTTCGATTATCAGGATAAAGTTCAATGAATTTTCTCAGAATTACCGGTTTGGATTACGCCAAACCAATATCTGCCGTGGCGGGTAAAATAAAATATATGTGTCTGGTTGGYCTGTGTTTARCCTTGTTGCCGGGCTCTTTACTGGCCGAAGARGCSGRTWCRTCATGGGGGTTCTGGTTTCGCAGCCAGATCAGCCAGCATCCCGATACCATTGCCGCCCGGGAAAAGATGCTGGCCGCTCTGTCTATGGCTGACAGCCTTGATCGGCCGCTTTATAATCCGGCATTGGATACGGAATATGAGCGTGAGGGACGGGATAATAATTATCGCCTTGGCCTGAGCCAAACCCTCGACTGGTGGGGCAAGCGGGATCAACAACGCGCGCAAGCCACCTTTGGCCGCAAAGCTGCCCGCCGGGCCTTTGATCTGACCTTGCAGCAAAAATCCGCCGACGCCCTGCAGGCCATCGTTGACTGGAACGCCGCCCGCGCGCAGGCAGGCCTTGCCCGCACACAAGAGGAACAGCTGGGCACGCTTTTTACTTTGGTCAATGCTCGCCAGCAGTTCGGCGATCTGGGGCAGGTGGATGTGGAGTTGGCTTTTCTGGGTCTGTCCCAAAAGCTGAATGATGCCGCGCAGGCTCAGGCGCGCCTCAGACAGACCGAGGCCCGGCTTCAGGAATTATTGCCCGATTGGTCCGTCCGATGGAAAGATATTCCTGAAACACTTTGGGCCAATGGCGAAACCGGGAATAGGGATCAGTGGGTGGAACAGCATCCCGCCGTGACCGCCGCCCGCGCCGAATGGGAAGTGGCGAAGAAAATGGCTGATCTTGCCCGACTGAGAGGCAAGGCCGAGCCAACGGTTGGCCTTAGCGGGGGTAAAGTCAGTGGCAGTACGGTGGTTGGGGTTACCCTGTCCATCCCCTTGAATGTGCGTAATAATTTTAGCGCAGAGGCCCGCGCCGCGAGCCGCGAATCTTTTGCCGCAGAAGCGAGCTACCGCGCGGTTCAACGCCGGCAACTGGCGGCTATTCGCGCCAGTAGCGCAACGCTGGAAGAATATGAGAAACGCTATAGACGCTGGCAATCCCTTATGCAGGGCCGGGCGAAAAGCAGCGGCGACCTGTTGGAAAAACAATGGCGCAGCGGGGATATGAGTATGACGGAATATCTGCTTAGCCTGCAACAGCGTACCGAAGGATTAATCGCCGGGATAGAATTACATACGCAATATCAGATGGCCCGAATTGAATGGCTGCTGCAAACAGGGCAAATGGAAAATGCCCTGATGCAAGTGWRSCMTKAWRAMSRRWKMYKSKRYSMAWRWTATKRRWMASRWWYKMRRWRCSAYMYTRWYCRCTGGMMTYRTTRMYRGYWTRGSYSMSTTTGGTGCCGTAGCCCAAGAGCCTGAACATGATCATAACCATGACGAAAAACCCACGCCTGTTGCGGAAGCTGGYCATGATGAGGGTCATGAAGGCGGCCATGAAGGCGAAGAGAAAGCCGAAGGCATAGATATGTCACCGGAACAGATAAAACAGGCCAATATCAYAGTGGYGCCCCTGAAATTCCGAACCATGGATTATCAGCTTTATGCCCCCGGAGAGATCAAGTCCAATGGCTATACCAGCTATCAGGTCTCGCCGCGTGTGGATTCTGTGGTTTTGCGCCGCCATGTGGCATTGGGAGATCRTGTGGAAAAGGGGCAGCCTCTGGTGACCCTGTTCAGTGAAACCGTTGCGGATGCACAGGCCAGTTATAATATTGCCAARGCCGAGTGGCAGCGGGTTCAGGAAATGGGCCGCTCAGCGGTRGGTGATCGGCGTTATATCGCGGCTCAAAGTACCCTGCAGGCGTCTYATGGCAGACTTTTGGCCTTTGGYCTGTCRGAAARRGCYATCGRMGAMTTATCYCTGAAAAAGAARAATWTGGGTGAATATACCCTGTTCGCGGAAAGAGGGGGCGCGGTGTTGACCGATGATTTCAATCAGGGACAACGGATGCAGTCCGGGGATGCGCTCATGGAACTGGCCGATGAGAAAAAATTATGGGTAGAGGCCCGCCTGGCACCCACATTACAGATTTATCTGCCTTCGGGAAGCAAGGCAGAGGTGAAGGTGGGCGGCGATGTATTTCCCGCAATCGTYACGCAGGAAGCCCAYATCATTGAYCAGCAAACCCGYACCCGCGTGGTGCGGCTGCTTGTGGATAATATTGGCCACAGGCTGCATCCCGGTATGTTTGCCGATGTTTATTTTTCCTTTAAAACTGATGAGCCTGTGCTGGCGGTACCCGAAGCGGCCCTTATGCGCGGCGCGGACGGGGACTGGACAGTTTTTGTGCAAGGCGATGACGGAAAATTTTCGGCCCATGAAGTTGGCCTTGGCAGATCGTTAGGCAAATGGCGTGAGATTACCGGCATTGAAGAGGGCACAAAAGTTGTTGTTGAAGGGGCCTTTTTCGTCTCATCCCAGATCGCCAAAGGCGGTTTTGACGCGCATAACCATTAATTTAAGGCTAAGGATAATATTATGTTAAATCGAGTGATCGACTGGTCCGTCACCAACCGTCTGCTGGTGGTGATTGGTTTGCTGACGTTTATTGCGGCAGCCGTTTTTTTTATTCCGCGTCTTAATCTGGACGCGTTTCCCGATGTGACCAACATACAGGTGGCCATCAATACCGAAGCGCCGGGCCTTGCTGCCGAAGAAGTGGAACAGCTCATTACCTTCCCCATCGAAGCTGTCATGTATGCCTTGCCGGATGTAGAGGAGGTGCGGTCTATTTCTAAAACCGGCCTGTCCGGTATTACTGTTGTGTTCAAGGAAGGCACCGATATTTATTTTGCCCGTCAGCTGGTTTTTGAGCGGCTGCAATCGGCGAAGGAGCTGATCCCGGATGGGGTCGGTACCCCTGAAATCGGCCCCAATACATCTGGCCTTGGGCAGGTATACCAATATCTGCTTATTGCCGAAGAGGGCGCTGGCTATGATACCATGGCGCTGCGCAGTCTCAATGACTGGGTGGTTAAGCTGTTGCTGATGCCGGTCGATGGAATCACGGACGTCCTGTCTTTTGGCGGCAAAGTCCGCCAGTATCAGGTCAATGTGAATCCGTCCCGCCTACTGGCTTATGGTTTAAATCAGGAGGATGTGGTCACGGCATTGGAGAATAACAATAGCAATGCCGGCGGCTGGTATATGAACCGGGGTCAGGAACAACTGGTGATCCGGGGCGTGGGCTGGCTCAGCTATGACGATCAGGGTCTGAAAGAACTGGAACAAATTCCGTTAAAGACGATTGAAGGTACCGTGGTTCGGGTGTCCGATGTGGCCACAGTTGAACTCGGCAGTGAAATCCGTCAGGGGGCGGTGACCATTACCCGCCGGACGGAAAATGGCGATGCAAAATTCCTGGGTGAGGTGGTGTCAGGCATCATTCTGAAACGCATGGGCGCCAATACAAAAGTTACCATTGACGGTATTAATGACCGGATTCCTCTGATTCAGCAGGCCCTGCCCAAGGGGGTGACTTTCGAGCCCGTCTATGATCAGGCCGACCTGATTGAAAAAGCCGTTAAGACGGTGTCCAATGCCCTGATATTGGCCTTTGTCTTCATTGTGATTGTATTGATGCTGTTCCTGCTTAATGTGCGGGCTGTCTTGCTGGTATTAATTTCCATTCCCCTGTCTGTGGGGATGGCATTGATGGTGATGTCTTATTATGGTTTGTCGGCCAACCTGATGTCCCTTGGTGGCCTTGCCGTGGCCATTGGGATGATGGTGGACGGGGCCGTGGTGATGATGGATAATATTTTTAAACATCTCAGTCATCCGGATCGCCAACATGATGCGGAACATGCCAAAAACCTGCCCCTTGATGATGATGATCCCCATGATGTGGCCCGTGATACATCTGTGGGACTGCGTATTCAGGAAGCCTCACGAGAGGTTGCCAAGCCGGTATTTTTTSCGGTGACCATCATTATGGTGGTTTTTGCGCCCCTGTTCAGCCTTGAAGGGGTGGAGGGCAAGCTGTTTCAGCCGATGGCGGTGAGCATCATCATTGCCATGGCGGCCTCATTGCTTGTGTCGTTGATTGTGGTGCCGGCACTGGCGAGCTATTTCTTTCAGCGCGGCATCAAGGCCCGGCCCAGCCCCATTGTGACGGTTCTGGAAAAACACTATCGTTCCGTGCTGGAAAAGGCCATGAAGAGTAAGTCAGTGGTATTGGGCGGGGCCGGTATATTACTTCTGATCACCTTGGCACTGGTACCACGCCTTGGGACTGAATTTGTTCCCGAACTGGAAGAAGGTACGATTAATCTGCGGGCCACTCTGGCCCCGTCGTCCAGTCTGGAAACCGCCCTTGCGGTGGCCCCGAAGCTGGAGGCTTTACTGATGGAATTTCCGGAAGTGACCTATGCCTCAAGTCGTATTGGACGGGCRGAAATCGGCGGCGATCCGGAACCGGTGAGCAATATAGAAATCTATATTGGCCTGAAATCGCCGGAATTCTGGACAAGCGCGGATAACCGGCAGGAATTACAGGGTTTGATGGAAGAAAAACTGGAACAATTTCCCGGCCTTCTGCTTAATTTTTCGCAGCCAATTGCCACCAGAGTTGATGAATTACTGTCTGGTGTTAAAGCGCAGCTCGCCATTAAATTATTTGGCCCGGATCTGAATATTCTGGCCGAAAAAGGCAAGGCGATTCAGGATGTGGTTCAGGCCATTGAGGGAACCCGCGATGTGGCCATGGAACAGATTGCCGGTGAATCCCAACTGGTGATCAGGCCCAATCGCCGGCAATTATCCCGTTACGGCCTTGCGGTTGGCGATGTSMTSGMMSYGSWSRGWSAYGKTSYYRSSGNGNACGGGSMKCMGSYCRRAYWMYSMMTKSMRRYRMRYGSWMTKRCMKKYAYSKKYGSSTCSSMRMRRWSYKMMSWSRTAACCCGCAGGCGATTGCCGATCTTATTTTCCAGTCTCCGAGCGGCGCGTGGGTTCGTRTGGGGGATGTGGCGGAAATCACCATTGAATCAGGCCCKCCGCAGGTGAGGCGGGATGATGTTCAGCGCCGTATTGTGATACAGGCCAATATACAGGGCCGTGATATGGGCAGTGTGGTGGCGGATATTCGCAAGGCGATTGCGGAAAAGGTTGATCTGCCGACCGGCTATTCGGTGGATATTGGCGGCCAGTTTGAAAAWCAGCAACGGGCCCAGAAACGTCTGATGATCGTTGTGCCGCTGTCCATCGGCTTGATTGCGTTGTTCCTGTATTTTGCCTTTCATTCTGTTGGGCAGGCGGCGTTAATTCTTGTCAATCTGCCGCTCGCGATGATTGGCGGGGTTTTCGCCCTGTATTTGTCCGGGCAATATCTATCGGTGCCAAGTTCCATCGGTTTTATCACCCTGTTCGGGGTGGCGGTATTGAATGGGATGGTGATGGTCGAGGCTATTAACCTTCGCCTGGAATTTGGCAAAGAAACGGTGGCCAAGGCCGTATTCGAAGGGGCGGTGTCTCGCCTGCGGCCTGTCTTGATGACCGCAGCCTCCACGGCACTTGGGCTGATTCCGATGATCATGTCTGATGGGGTGGGCGCGGAAATCCAGTTGCCGCTGGCAACCGTAATTGTTGGTGGGTTGGTCACCTCTACCTTCCTGACCCTCTTTGTTCTGCCGGCGTTATTCCCCTGGTTTTCCAAAGGAAAATTAGAGGATATTCGTTGATATAATTGGTGCAGGCCCTCATTAAA
>NVVM01000096.1 GCA_002402225.1 Alphaproteobacteria bacterium | reverse complement strand
ATGACGGTGCCAAACAAAAGCGTGAAAGGCTCATCACTCATACTGTTGAGAATTTTATGGCTGGCCAGAATGTCCTGAATGGGGCCTTGTTGCTGAATTTTTCCCTGATCCAGAATAATCAGATGATCGGCAAGGCGCGTGACTTCCGCCGCATTATGGCTGATATACAACAGCGGAATTTTCAGTTCAGTTTTTAACCGTTCCAGAAACCGCAAAATTTCGCTCTTTCGGGCAAAATCCAATGAGGCCATAGGCTCATCCATTAACAGCAACCGGGGCCGCAGCAACAGGGCGCGGGCAATGGCCACCCTTTGCTGTTCGCCGCCCGAAAGCTGCGACGGGARATGCCGCGCCCGATTCCCAAGGTTGACCGCTTCCATCGCCTCCATTGGTGARATGGGATCAAGGGCTATATCCGTGACAAGCGCCACATTCTCCAGAGCCGTCAAGCTGGGCACCAGATTATAGGCCTGAAATATAAATCCCACATTATGACGGCGAAACAGGGTCAACTGCTGTTCTGAATAATCCGATAATCTGTCTTTTTTAAAATAAACCTCACCCGAAGTGGGGCTGTCCAGTCCGCCGATAATATTCAAAAAGGTAGATTTCCCGCTGCCCGATGGACCAAGCAAAACAACCATATCCCCCTTGGGAATTTCAAGGGTCACGCCCCGCAGGGCCTGCACGGTCGTTTCTCCTGTAACATAATCCTTGGTCAAACGGTCTGTGCGAAAAGTAATATTATCATCAAGTCCGTTATTCTTGGTCATCTATTCCCCGCTTGCTGGAAAGAAACATATCGCAACCTCGAAGCTATAATTTAAACGGCAACCTTGCAAGGCCCATTATTCATCCGTAAACTACCATAAAAATTGATAATAAGCACTGTAGGGATTTCTTCATGGCCAATTCATTGGAAATATTGACCGTTCTGCCGCCGCTCACAGCCATCATTGTCGTGTTATGGCGCAAGGAAGTCATTCTGGCCTTGTTTTTGGCCATTTTAACTTCGGAGCTGCTCCTGTTAACAGATCCCGGCCTCATCGCCCCGTTAAGCGGGTTTCTGGCAAGTCTTGAGCGCATCATTCAGGTTTTCATCAGCGCCGGCAACAGCCGTATATTAATGTTCAGCCTGATGATCGGCGCATTATTGGCCTATATCCGCGTATCGGGCGGGGTGACGGCCATGGTGGAACTTCTGGTGGGCAGCGGCCTGGCCAAGGGGCGCAGATCCGTTGGCATGCTCACCAGTCTGACCGGCGTTGTGGTCTTCATTGAATCCAACTTAAGCGTTCTCACATCCGGTATATTGGCGCGGGGATTATTTGACAAATATGGCATGAGCCGGGCGCGGCTTGCCTATATCATCGACAGCACCAGTGCGCCCATCTGTATCTTGATCCTGCTGAATGCCTGGGGGGCTTATATTCTGGCCCTGCTCAGTGGCTATGAATTCGAACAATCGGCCGCCCAGATATTATGGGGCACAGTGCCGCTTAATTTTTATGCTCTGGTGACATTGGCCCTCGTATTTTACACGGTATTCACCACCCGCGTTCATGGCCCCATGAAGGCCAGCGATGCCAAAGCCGCCATCACCGCCAAGGGCCATAATGGCGGTCACACCCATGAACATCCCCCAACCAAAGCGCGTTTTATGATCTTGCCGCTCCTGACCATGATTGTGGGTATGATTGCTTTCATGTTTTGGACTGGGGGCGGGGATATGACCAAAGGCAGCGGCTCGAAATCCGTGCTTTATGCCACCGCCCTTGCCTGCCTTGTGGCCTATGCCATGATGCTCATGAGCGGGAAATTCAGCCATATCAGACTGGTCCATATCGGTTTTAAAGGCATGGGGGAATTGTTGCCGCTGGTGACGATTGTTTTATTCTCTCTGGCCCTTGGCGCAAGCCTGAAGGAACTGGGTACCGGCCTCTATATCGCGGGTCTTGCCGGGGATTATCTGCCGCTGACACTTGTGGTGCCCATGCTGTTTCTGGCCGGGGCCCTGATGTCTTTCACAACCGGCACCTCATGGGGGACGTTTGCCATTTTAATCCCCTTGGGGGTGCCGTTAATTCACACCTTGGGGCTGCCGCCTTCTTTGGTGCTTTCGGCTATTTTGGGCGGCGGAATATTTGGCGATCATTGCTCGCCCATTTCAGATACAACAGCCGTTTCGGCCATTGCCAGTGGCTGCGATCTTTTGGAACATGTCAGAACGCAGCTGCCCTACGCCTTAACCGCCGGCGGGGTCACCTTGCTGCTCTMTATCATCGCAAGCCTGATAATGGTCTAGACCACGAAGGTTTTCTCAATTTCATTATGATCCGCCCCTGACATTAACAGCAGTACCAATAAAAGGCGGGATTGAAGCCCGTTATAAATGCCTGATGGAATCAGCCCCCGTTTAATCAAATCCATTTCCGCCCCCTTATAGCCGTAAGTATTTTGATATATATGGCCCGCGCCGGTACGGCTGCTGAGAATTATGGGGATTTTACCGGTCATATTGTCCAGCGCCGCAAGATAGGATTCCGGCAAATGCCCCGCCCCGAAAGCCTCAATCACAAGGCCCTGACAATCCGATTTCTCTATTAAGCCAAGCAGAAAGTCATCATCGCCAAAGGCCGCTTTAATCAGCGCAACTTTGGGCATATCCACGCCGGCAAATAAGGTGAATTTAGGGCCCTGAACCGGAACGCAAAACAGATGCGCCCGCCCTTCGGCAAATCGGCCAATGGGGCCTRTGTTGGGCGACTGAAAGGCCCCGATGCTTGCTGTATGTGCCTTTGTGACAAAGGTTGCGCTGTGAATTTCATCATTCATGACAACAACAACCCCGGTCTTGCCAATGGTTTTATCTGCCGCACAGGTGACGGCGGCCATAATATTTGCCGGCCCATCCGCGCTTAATTCCGCCGGACTGCGCATGGCACCCGTGACCACAACAGGCTGACGTATATCCAGAAGACAATCCAGTATAAAGGCCATTTCCTCTAGCGTATCTGTGCCCTGAACAATGACAAAACCATCTGTATCGCCGGTCTGGGCGGTTTGCTGTATCTCGGCCGCCAAATCAAAAGCATGCTGAAAAGTCAAATTACCGCTGGCAATCATATGATCCGTTCGGGCCACCAGCCTTGCCACCTGATCCAGCCCCGGCACGGCGCGGCATAAATCATCCGCATTCACCGTAGGGACGACACCAGAAGATGGGGGTAACCCTGTGTTTTTCCCGGGGGCTTTTTTCATAGTGATGGTTCCCCCCAACAAAAAAAGCCTGACTGTTGGCAATGTCATCTGCGTAACCTATTCTATATACTGTGAAATAATCCGGTATAATGATCATTCTTCCATACACCGATGTCACAAAAAGAGCAATCCACTATATTTAAGCCCTGCTCTTTTTGATTTCCTTCAAGTATGTGTTATTTTCAGAAGGCACCAGTTGCTTCATTTGGATTTTTTCACTATATATTGCGCCATAAAGAGAACATATTGATACCTTAAGAGCCTGAAGACTTACATAATTTTACTAAAACAGCCGCCAACATAGGCGGCAAAAAACTAAAGGAAACGCAAACCCATGAAACCCCTATCAAAAACGCTCTATAAATTTTCCGTATCCACTTTCGCCCTGGCTTCGGCATTTACCACCGCCGCGCAGGCCGAAGAAGCGGATTTCATACTCGAAGAAATCACTGTGACGGCGCAAAAGCGCACCCAGAATCTTCAGGATGTGCCCTCTTCTGTGGCCACCCTTAGCGGGGAAAAAATGGATATATTGAAATCCGGCGGCGCAGACATTAAATTCATGTCTGCCCGCGTGCCAAGCCTTTATATTGAAACATCCTTTGGCCGCACATTCCCGCGCTTTTATATTCGCGGCCTTGGGAATTCAGATTTTGACCTGAACGCTTCCCAGCCGGTATCTCTTGTCTATGATGGTGTCGTTCTGGAAAATCCCATCTTAAAAGGCGCGCCGATTTTTGACCTTGAGCGCGTTGAAGTGTTGCGCGGCCCACAAGGAACGCTTTTCGGGCGCAATACCATCGCCGGAATTATCAAACTGGAATCTCGCAAGCCAACACAGGAAACCGAAGGTTACGTTCGGGCCTCTTATGGCCGGTTTAACGCCGTTGAACTGGAAGCGGCTGTTGGCGGTGCCTTGGTGAAAGACAAATTATCCTACCGCATATCCGGCATGTATCAACGTCAGGACGACTGGGTTGATAACACCCAAACACCCCAAAATGGTGATCTGGAAGGCTATGTCGAAGCCGCCGCACGCTTGCAAATTCTCTATACCCCCACAGAAGATACCGCCGTTCTCTTAAATGGTCATATCCGCAGCATGGATGGTACCGCAACGGTGTTCCGCGCCAACATCATCGAGAGAGGAACCGAGAATCTGGTTGATGGCTTTGACCGTTTTTCCGTCAGTACGGACGGCGGCAATAGACAGGCCCTTGACGCCCACGGCGTAAATATGAACATCACCCATGATTTTGGCTCAATGACGCTGACCTCCATCACGGGCTATGAATATGGTAAAGTATTCTCGCGCGGTGATATTGACGGCGGTTATGGCGCCGCCTTTCTGGGGGCCGGTAACTTTGGCCCGGGCTTCATTCCTTTTCCAGCTGAATCAGCCGGGGAAATTCCGGGCCTCGACCAATGGACGCAAGAAGTTCGCCTCGCTACCAATGACCATGAAACCATTAACTTTCAGGTTGGCGGCTTTTATTYCCACGAAAGTCTGACCAYAAATAATTACAGCTATAATACCCTTGGCGGCGGCAGCGTGAATGGTTTTGCCGTTCAGAATCAAACGACAGAGGCTTTTGCGCTCTTCGGTAATGTGGATGTTAATATCTCTGAAGACTTTAAAGTTACGGCGGGTTTGAGGTATTCTGACGATCAAAAAGATTTCACAGCCACCAGAACACAATCCCCCTTTGGCGCCCCCAATGTTACCGTGACTGAAAATACCAAAGAAGACAATATCAGCTGGGATGTCAGCGGTACTTATACGGTTAATGAAGATGTCAATGTATATGGCCGCATCGCAAGAGGTTTCCGCGCGCCAAGTATTCAGGGCCGGATTACCTTTGGCAATACAAGCTCCGTTGCCACTTCAGAAACCATTCAGTCCTTTGAAGTGGGCGTAAAAGCCGATGTCATGGAAAACCGGGGCCGCGTTAATCTTGCGGCTTATTATTATAATGTGGATAATATGCAGCTGACAGCCGTTGGCGGTACCGGAAATGTCACTGAACTGATTAACGCCGATAATGTAAGGGGCTACGGTTTTGAAGCGGACATGGAATTTCTGGTTACTGAAAATCTCGCCACGACTTTTGGGATCAGCTACAATGACACGGAAATTCAGGACACAAACCTGAATATTTTCCCCGGCGGTTCAGGGCCGGTTGTCCTTGACCCTGTGAATGGTAACGGCACGGTTTCCCTTGATGGTAATCCCCTGCCCAATGCGCCAAAATGGGTGATGAATTTCACCGCCCGCTACAGCGTTCCCGTTGCAAGCGGCGAAATCTTTGCCTTTACCGACTGGGCCTATCGCTCACGCGTTAATTTCTTCTTGTATGAATCTGTTGAATTCTCAGAGAAGAACCTGCTTGAAGGTGGCCTGCGCGCAGGATATGTTCACGGCGACAATGAATGGCAAGTGGCGGCTTATATCCGTAACATCACCAATAACCTGTCACGGACTGGTGGCATTGACTTTAATAATCTGACCGGTTTTGTTAATGAGCCGCGCAAATGGGGCATTGAAGCCAAAATGAACTTCTAATTCTTCTGAAAAAGATATGATATTCAGGGAAGTCATGAGAATTCATGGCTTCCCTATTTTATTTGTCCATCAATAGATTGGCAGCACAAGCGCATATTTCATCAATAGGGCTGTCATCGCTATAGATTCCATCAATGAGAAGCCGGGCCAGACCATGTAATGTGCCCCAAGTGACCTGCGCCAGCCGAAGGCTATCTTCCCCCACCGGCAAAACGCCATATTTCTGCCATTGGCGGGTGACCTCCACCTGTTTTTGAAAGACATCATAGGCGATAGTTTTTAAATTTGCCGTGGCCGTATTTTGTTTCCATATGGCACGGCCAAACATCAGATCATAATATTCTGCATTTTCCAGCGCATAGGTCATATACCAGCGAATATAGGCCTTATAGCGATCTTCATGGCTCATCTTCTCATCCAGAAAAATCCGGTCGGCTTCTTCCTGCCAGATATGAAAGCCTTCCTCTGCCAGGGTGCAGAGCAAGATATTCTTATCTTTGAAATAATGATAGGCCGCCGTGCGCGATACCCCGACCCGCACGGCAAGTTTGCGCAGGGACACGGCCTCCATGCCGCCTTCCCTGATCATATCACGGGCGGCCTTTATCAGGCTATGACGCAGGTTACCGTGATGATACCGGGCTTTTTTCATTTTTGGGGGCAATCATTTTTGGGCCAAACATTTTTGGCATAAATCCGCTTTTGGTTATGACTCTGACGCATCACAAACATAACTATTAATATGCCCTAGTTTACCCATCAATCTTGACACTGTCAAATTGCATTGTTATAGATTATATATATCCTCACTATGTATATCTGCGGGCCATTCAAATTTTAAAGAGGTTTTCCCATGTCATCTTCACCGTACCCCACATTACTGACCCCCCTTGATCTGGGCTTCACTGTCTTGAAAAATCGCGTGCTTATGGGATCCATGCATACGGGATTAGAAGAGGCCAAAGACGGCCATATACGCCAGGCGGCCTTTTTCGCCAAGCGGGCGAGGGGCGGCGTTGGCCTGATCGTCACGGGCGGCATTGGGCCAAGCCGCGCGGCATCCGTTCATGCCGGATCAAAGATTCTGGAAACGGACGAAGATGTGAAACACCATAAGGTCATTACCGATGCGGTTCATGAGGCCGGCAGCAAAATATGCATGCAAATCCTGCATACGGGCCGTTATGCCTTTAATGACAAGCTGATAGCCCCATCGCCTCTTAAGGCCCCGATTAATCCTTTTGTCCCCCGCGAGGTTACGCCCGAGGAAATAGAGCAGGAAATCGAAAGCTTCGTCACATCCGCTGTTCTCGCGCAGAACGCGGGCTATGACGGCGTGGAAATCATGGGGTCTGAGGGTTATTTTCTTAATCAATTCATTGCCGCGCGCACCAATCACAGAACCGATGAATGGGGCGGCAGCTATGAAAATCRCATGCGCCTGCCCGTTGAAATTGTTCGGCGGGTTCGGGAAAGCACCGGCA
>NVVM01000095.1 GCA_002402225.1 Alphaproteobacteria bacterium | reverse complement strand
CGTTAAATCGGGATTGCTGGAGCGCATACCGTTGACGCYGGAAGGCATAAGAGCCGCAGATCACATCCGAATGGTGCGCCGTATGTCATCTGTGGGCCAAAATTATTTTAACTATGCCTATCATAGTTCATCATTAATGGTCGGCGGTGCGCCTTACGTAAGAAATAATCAGGATTTGGCGTTATTTCTGGAGGATATGGATATATTCTTTGACTATTTCCTGAATGAGTTAGGCGGGAAACATAAAACGCCGCTGGAAATGTATGATTTATTGTCCTGATGGATCAGAGGTCAGTAGCCAGTCTACTGTGCATGCGGCGACCTGCTTGCGCCATTCCTCGGTCGAAAAAGTATGATCGGATCCTGCGATATCAACGCGTGTGGATTGTTTTTCTTTAAGGGTTTGACGCCATTCTTTATCAGCAGAAGTCAAATCATCAAATTCACGGGCAACCAAGTCATTTTGGCTTGAAATCAACAAAAATTCTCCCTGAAAGCGTTGCAGGCCTGACAGCATTCGATCCGGAAAAGCTCTGTTATCTGTATTTTCTGGCCTCTCTTTCACAAAAGCTTTTTTTATATTTGAAAATAAACCAGAAATTGCGGATTTAATATTAAGTTTACCGGAGAATATTTTTTTCCAAAATTCAGGTCTAAGCAAACGTTCAAAGTAATAATGTTTAACGTAGGCTTTTGCGAGGCCGCTTTCTGATCTGACCCAGGGGTTTGCCAAAATAATATGTGAAGCGGCTTTATGGTCTGCGCCGCCGAGCAATATCGCTGATGCGCCCTCGCACAGGCCCCATATGGCGACGGACTTTATCTCTGGAACGCGCGTTATAAATTGATCAATGGCTTCATGAATGTCCGGCGCAACATGTTCGAAACCGGGATAAACGCCCGCGCTGTCTCCAATACCTTGATAATCAAAGCGCATAACCGGAATGCCTTGCTTAGCGCAGTGGCGGGCTAGATGCACATATTGCCGGTGTGCGCCAATTCGGTATTGAGGGCCGCCAACAACTATTAACAGCCCGGCTTGTGACATAACTTCTGCCGGATGATGAATGATTCCGATCAGTTGATGCTGCGCGTTATTTGTGAAGGCAAAAGCTGTTTCTGTATTTTCCATATGACCTGTATTTACATTATATTTTTTAATGTTTTACCCCAGATAAATAAAAAATGCATGAATAATATTTTGAGCGTGAATGCCAACTATTGCGTAAAATTGATTTCGATCAAAGACTTTAGAAGATGTATTTACTAAATATCTTTGTATGAAGGGGTATATTTACTTGACGCCAAGAGTTTTTATCGGGGGATAGAGGGTGAGCGGTAAACTTCTTTTGTCATTATAATGCTGCAGGAGAAATCGATTATGTCGGAAGGAATTACCAAGACAGCGGCCCGCAATATTTTCTTTGGCGGGACAATTTTCTTTTTAGTGATATTCGTGGCCTTAACGGTTCATAGCCATTGGTATATCGTAAATGTGAGTACGGATTCGAGCACGCTGAACGCGTCTGTCGCGCGCGGCAAACATGTGTGGGAGAAGAATTCCTGTATTAATTGTCACACAATATTTGGTGAAGGCGCGTATTTTGCGCCGGAAGTAGGCAAGGTCTGGATTAAATTCGGCGGCGCTGATGATCCGGAAATGGGCAAAGAGGTGCTGAAAGCCTGGATGGAGGCTATGCCAACAGGCATTGAAGGCCGGCGCCAGATGCCTCAGTTCAATTTAACAGATCAGGAACACGAAGATCTGGCCGCCTTTTTTGAATGGGTCAGCCGGGTTGATACCCAGGGTTGGCCCCCTCAGCCTGACGAATAAGCCTGAAGAATAAAGGAGTGGAATAAGATCATGAAATATCAAACACAAAAATTAGCCTATCCTTACTTTGTTGCCGCGATGGGCCTGTTCGTCGCGCAAGTTCTTGGCGGCTTAATCGCCGGAACAATTTATGTTTTTCCAAATTTTTTATCGGAATTGGTTCCTTTTAACATCATTCGAATGATCCATACAAATGCCTTGATTGTCTGNCTGTTGATGGGTTTTTTCGGCGCAACATATTATCTGTTGCCAGAAGAGGCCGAAACGGAAATTTACAGCCCAAAACTGGCGTGGATACAATTTTGGCTGTTTTTGTTCGCCGCTGCTTCGGCTGTTATCGGATATCTGTTTGGTGTTCACGAGGGCCGCGAATTTCTGGAACAGCCCTTATGGGTTAAAATAGCGATCGTAATTGTGGCATTGATGTTCATGTTTAATATCTCTATGACATTGATGAGGGGAAAACGAACGGCCATATCTATAATTCTGATCACAGGTTTATGGGGACTTACTCTGTTTTTCCTGTTTGCCTTTTATAACCCGTCAAATTTATCGCTTGATAAAATGTACTGGTGGTATGTTATCCATCTGTGGGTTGAAGGTGTCTGGGAATTGATTCTGGCCGCTATTYTAGGCTTCCTGYTGATCAARATGACCGGTGTTGACCGTGAAATCATTGAAAAATGGCTTTATGTCATCGTTGGCTTGGCGCTTTTTTCCGGACTGCTTGGAACGGGTCATCATTATTACTGGATTGGAACGCCCGGCTATTGGCAATGGTTAGGCAGTATTTTCTCGGCATTGGAAGTATTTCCCTTTTTGGCCATGGTGATTTTCGCATTCTATATTGTGCGCAAAAGCACCCGTAATCATCCCAATAAAGCCGCTCTTTTATGGGTGCTGGGTTGTACGGTTCTGTCCTTCTTTGGGGCAGGGGTCTGGGGCTTTATGCATACSCTTGCGCCGATTAATTTCTATACCCACGGTACGCAAATTACGTCATCGCATGGGCATCTGGCCTTTTATGGGGCTTATGTCATGATCAATCTCGCGATCATTTCCTATGCCATGCCGCATCTGCGCGGCATGCAGCCTTATAACCAGAATCTGAATATGTGGAGCTTCTGGATTACCAGTTCCGGCATGGTCTTCATGACCTTCACCCTGACCGCTGCTGGTGTGCTTCAGACACATCTGGAACGGGTTCTGGGTATGGATTACATGGAAGTTCAGGAGCAGATCGCGCTCTTCTACTGGATGAGGCTCGGTTCCGGTATTGTCGTTGTCATCGGCGTGTTGCTTTTTGTCTATGCAACTTTTGCCAAAGGCAAGGAAGAACAGGCGGAAATAAGGTAATTAACCAGTTAAACATCTATTGTTGACCTTGATCAAAGGCGGTGGCAGCGTAATCTGTCACCGTCTTTTTAGTAAATTGATGCAATAAAATTATTTCTTAGGGTAAGAAAATGACTGAAGACAACATCCCTTTCTATATGCCGTCTGCCAATGAATGCGGACTTTTTGAAACGGCCTTTAAAAATGGCTTGCCTGTAATGTTAAAAGGCCCGACCGGCTGCGGCAAAACGCGATTTGTGGCACATATGGCCGCGCGGCTTGGGCTGACGTTAAATACGGTTGCCTGTCATGATGATTTGACAGCCGCTGATCTGACGGKCCGCTATCTGTTGAAGGGCGGCGAGACGCATTGGGTTGACGGGCCGCTAACCCAAACCGTGCGGAACGGCGGTATATGCTACCTTGATGAAGTGGTCGAGGCGCGAAAGGATGTGACGGTTGTTTTGCATCCTTTAACCGATGACCGGCGTTTTCTGCCGCTGGAGCGCACCGGCGAGCTGCTTGAAGCGCCCGATGATTTCATGATGGTGATATCTTATAATCCAGGCTACCAGAATATYCTTAAATCYTTRAARCCCAGTACCCGGCAACGSTTCATTGGYMTTCAKTTTGATTATCCAAARGCCCAGCAGGAAGTGGATATTATCTGCAAGGAAACCGGCCTCGATGCGGCGCGGTGTGTGCCGCTGGTTAATCTGGCGCGCAGTATCCGTAATTTGAAAGACCTTGATTTGGAAGAGGGGGCCTCGACGCGGCTTCTGGTCTATTGCGCGACTCTGATGATGGCAGGAATCACGCCATTGGAAGCGGCAGAGGCCACATTAATTGAACCGTTGAGTGATGATAACAGCGCCAAAGAAGGGCTAATGGAGGTGGTGCAGGCCACTTTTGGATGATAAGGGAAAATCATGTTTGATTTATTTGAGCCAGAGGAAATGGTCGGTAAAAGATGGCATATGCTGGTTCATGGTCAATCCAGCTATCCCCATCATACTGATGCTGCGGTGCATCTGGCGGATATCAAGGAAATGATCAGCATTTTTTTYCGSGCCCTTGGCGGTGAYCCGGGCATTGATGTTTCAAGTGTYAGYGAGACGTCACAAAATCATCGCCTGTCRTGGCGTATGCGYCTKGGCATGGATCATGAGAGGCTGCCCATGGCAAAGCGGGATAATGACAGCCTGTTATTGCCAAATGTCATTGATTATTTTCCGGAAGAACATCTGAACAGGGCTTTGTATTTCTGGCTGGCAGCCTTTTTGGCCCATGCGCGGGATATGCCTGCCATCAGGCCAGAAAATGCCCTGCATGCTGATTTGATTTTCATTGCCCAGGCTTGGCAGACAAGCGAATTTATCATGGGTAAATATCCCGGGCTCGGCAAAAAATATGAGGCGTTATGCGCGGCATTGAAAGACATTCGCCCAGCTCGAAAATTACCAATCTATGAGGCACGGCTGGAAAATCTGATCTGTGACGCGCTTTTTAATCGTGGGCCTGCCCACGCGGAAGCCATCATTCTTTTTCAAATGATCTTGCGGGATGAACAATTGCCGGATTTCCCAAAGCTTCCCCGAAAATATAAAGGGTTTCTTTCTGTGCCGCTATGGGGGGAAGTGGACATCAGGCATCGAAATATCATTGATCCGGCAGAATATGTGGATGAAGATGAAAGCGGGAAAAATATTTTTAAGGATCTGCGTGATGGCCGCAAACATGCAGGGGTCAGAGAAGAGAATGATCAGGTCGACAAGCAAGACCCGCTCGCCCTGAATCGTTCCGAGAAGGTGATATCAATTGCGGAAATGGTCAATGTTAATCGGGGCATTGATGATGAGGAGGATGAGGATGTCCAGTCGGCCGTTGATGATTTGGATGAAATGTCCCTGACCCGTAATAAGAAGACGGTTGCCTCGACGATTAAACTTGATATGTCTGTAGTGGGCCAGGGTATTGATATAACCCCTCTGGTCTCGAAACATCTCTATCCTGAATGGGACTTTCGCTTGCAGGGGTATCGCCAGAATTTCTGCGCCGTTTTTGCAGCCCGGGCAAAGGAAGCCAATGACGTTGAAAAAGACGTTTGGCGACCGGATGACGCCACGCGGCGGCGCATAAGGCGAATTCAGCGTCAGTTTGAGGCTTTGCGCCCCAGAAGAGAGCGCGTTCACCGGCAACAGGATGGCAAGGAACTGGACATTGATGCCATGATCCGGTCAAGCTGTGATTTGCAGGCCATGGGCGAGGGCAGTGACCAAATCTATATGGACTACCGGAACCAGACTCGTGACCTTGCGGCGGCTATTCTGGCCGATGTGTCACTATCCACCGATGCCTGGCTGGATGGGCGGCGTATATTGGATGTGGAAAAAGAGGCCTTGATGACCTTGGCTTTGGGYTTAAAGGCCAGCGGTGATGACAATGCCATATATTGCTTTTCCTCTCGCAAGCGTCACAATATAAGCGTGGAGTGCCTAAAGGAATTTGATGAAGAAATGTCGATCAARGTGCAAAACCGGATTTCAGCCCTGAARCCCGGCTAYTATACCCGCATGGGGGCGGCCATACGTCATGTGACRAAGCARYTSYTAGAGCGACCAAAYCACCACCGGCTCTTGCTTTTAMTMAGTGATGGCAAGCCAAATGATATGGATCATTAYGAAGGCCGYTACGGCATAGAAGACACCAGAATGGCCATYAGAGARGCSCGCAAACARGGSGTKGCYGTCTTTGGGGTTACCATAGATGAGAAGGCGCGGGATTATTTCCCGTATCTTTTTGGACCGGGCGGCGGCGCAATCATCCCCCATATTGATAATTTGTCGGCAGCCTTGCCGGCCATTTTCAGAAATTTATTACGTTAATCTTTAGGCACCGGGAAGAATTCTTCATTGCGCCCGCKCATATAATAAGCCAGAAGYCCGACCCATTCATGCATGGCAAAATCCAGTTGATATAAACCCCGTCCCGCATTTGGTTTATTAATCAATGACGTCTTTAGGTAACTTCTATAGTCGACGGGATAAGGCTGTATATTGATATGGGCGCTTCTATAGGCACCGACTGCGCGCGGCATATGGAAGGCTGACGTCACCAGAAGCCATTTGCCGGTTTCATGCTGCTGAATATGCTTTTTTGTTTCGAGGGCATTGCTATGGGTATTATAGGATTTATCTTCAAATCTTATGCGGCTTAGGTCTATTCCGGATTCAGTAAAATATTTTCGGGCAATTTGATTTTCAGACAGCATATTTTCTATCTGGCCCCCGCCGCTATATATAATGGGCAGGTCAGGGAATTGGCGCGCCAGTTTTGCGGCTTCGATGAGCCGCTCTGCCGCCCCGCTTAGGGTAACCTGATTATGTTTTGTGCTTAACGTTAACCGCTCTGCCCCCGCGAGGACAATAATGCCGCTATAGGGCGCGCCGCCCACATGATTGGTAAAGCTCGAAAAACGTTTTTCCAAGGGTACCATGAGCCAGCTTGTCAACGGCCCGAACATGACCATGCCATAGAAGATCACGCAGGCCGTAAGGATTGAAAGGCCCGATTTTCGGTGATTTTTCCAGACGAGTATCAGGCCAATGAGAAATAAAATCAAAAACAGATTGCTGGGCTGTAAAAAGAGCCATGTCACTCTTGAAATCAGGTTATCCATTAGTCAACCTATTCTGAACCAACCGAGCCGTTCCTTTTAATTAATTTTGTGATATTGTTTGTACCAATGGATGAATTTGGGGATACCCTCTTCGATTTTGGTTTTAGGCTCGAACCCGAGGTCATTCTGGATTGCGCTGATGTCAGCAGCCGTTTCCTTGACGTCCCCCGGCTGGATGGGCAGTAAATTCATTTCCGCCTTTTGACCCAGACAATCTTCCAGCACCTTGATCATATCCAGTAGTTTCACCGTGTTGTTGTTGCCAATATTATAAACGCGGTGGGGCGCATTGGAGCCAATTGTATGCATGGTGCCATCATCTTTTGGCGGATTATCAAGGCACCGGACAATGCCATCAACAATATCATCAATGAAGGTAAAATCCCGCAGCATATCCCCGTGATTAAAGACCGGAATTGGCTCGCCGGCTAAAATTTTCTCGGTGAATATCCACATGGCCATGTCGGGGCG
>NVVM01000094.1 GCA_002402225.1 Alphaproteobacteria bacterium | reverse complement strand
ATCCGGATTCCAAAATTTTCAAAGCCACCATGTCTTTTGCCAGTGGTCGGGGTGCCCGGGCATTTTTCGTTCTGGAACCGGGGGAAGGCCGGCCAATCTCGACCGAGGATATTACAAAAATGTGGCGGGAAAAAACGCCGTTTTTCCCGGATGCCAAGGAAATAAAATTTGATAATACCTTCAATAATGACAGCAGAGGAATGCGTATTCGCCTGTCGTCTGCCAATGTGGATGATATTGAGGCGGCAGCCGCGGAATTAAAGGCCAAGCTGGCCACATATGACGCGATTTATTATGTTACGGACACGGCAGATTCCGCGCAATCCGAAGCGGTCTTATCCCTGATCCCCAGTGCAGAAAATCTGGGCCTTTCACTGCGTGATTTAGGCCGGCAGGTAAGACAGGCTTTCTACGGCGAGGAAGTTCAGCGTGTCCCGCGCGGCATTGATGATGTGAAAGTCATGGTGCGTTTTCCGGAAAAGGACCGCAAATCATTTGATACCCTGGGTAAGCTGCGGGTGCGTTCGGAAACGGGCGCAGAGGTGCCATTTGGCGCTGTGGCTAATGTGGATTATCGTCCGGCCTACACGTCTATTCGCCGGGTAGATCGCGAAAGAACGCTGACGGTCATTGCCTCACTGGAAGAGGGAAAAGAAGCGGAAATCAAGAAAATAAAAGATGATTTAAAAGAAAATTTCTTTCCGGCATGGGAAGATAAATACAAGACGGTCAAACGCAGCCTTGGCGGCGGTGATGAGGGTCAGGAAGAGTTCATGAATTCTATCATGACGAACTTCATCTTTGGGCTTTTGATTATTTACATTCTATTTGCCATTGCATTTAAATCTTATTTCAAGCCATTCATTATTTTCACGGCCCTGCCTTTTGGCTATATGGGCGCGGTGATTGGCCATTTGATTTTAGGCATGGACATCAGTATATTCTCTATCATGGGGATTGCGGCGGCCATGGGCGTTGTGATCAATGATAATCTGGTTCTGGTTGATTATATTTGCCGGCTTCGCAATAAAGGTTATGACGTGGTTCAGGCCATTGAAATCGCGGCTGAGGAAAGATTTCGTCCTATCTTCCTGACATCCTTTACCACCTTTATCGGCTTGTTGCCTTTGATGCTGGAAACAAGCRTACAGGCCCAGTTTCTGATCCCGGCTGTGGTATCGTTATCTTTTGGCGTTCTCTTTGCCACAATCGTAACGCTTATACTGGTGCCCATACTTTACATTTTGATGTCACGGATAAGAGACCGGATATATGATATGATGGGCTGGGAATTGAGACAAGCCCTGCCGGAACCTGCAGAGTGAGAAAGATTTTCATTTATTATAAGCAACGATTTTTACCCGCTGGCCCGCCCTAAGATTGCTATTGGAATTCAGGCCGTTCAAAGTCAGAAAGCGGTCACGTTTATGGGTTTTAAAGGCCATATGACGGGCAAGACTGCCGATGGTGTCGCCCTTCTGAACGGTCACCACGCGGATGATTTTTCCCTTTATTTTCTGGGCTTCTCTCGCGGACAGCTTTTTAAAGCTATATGTCATGCGCTGTAAATCATCTTTTATGCCATCAAGCCTGTTCACAGGCGTGATGATCAGGAAAAAATAGGCCTTGTCCCGAGAATATTGAATGGCGATGATACGGGCTTGTGACTGGATCTTGTTGACCATTATATTCTGAAACCCGGTGACCGCCGCCATGCCGTTAATGTCTATATCTTCCAGTCCTTGAAGGCTGGCTTCTTTGACAAAGCTTTTCCATGTCTGAGAGGTATATTCCATCATGTTGCGTCCCTTAAGGTCATCGCCGGAAAAAATGATAACGCCGCCTTCGGACGGGCCTGTGCCTCTGGCATAGACCGCTTCGGCACTATTGATCAGGCGGTAATGGTCAGGTACGCGGAATGTGAAACGCAGGGGGGCATGGGAAAAAACCGGTCCCTTGATCAGGCCCTGGGCAGGGTCATTGCCATATATCATGCCATCAATGGCGTTCAGGTAACGGTCTTGACCCCGGCTGCGGCTATTTTGGGCCAGTCCGGTTTTCTGGGCAGCGGCAAAGGCGCGGCTGACCCTGTCCTTGGTATTGGGGTGGGTGGCGAAAAATTCCGGCGGTCTTTGCTGGCCTGTGCGATTGGCAATCATGTCCTGAAGGTTGCTCTGTGCGTCCAAGGATGACAACATATCTGCTGCGGCATAGGGATCAAAGCCTGCGCGGCTGGCATAGCGCACGCCCAGCTGGTCGGATTCATACTCATTACTGCGGGAATAGCTTTTCAGATATATTTGCGAGCCATAGCCAAGGGCATTACTGAGCTCTTTGTTTTTGAGCACCGCCCCAAGAAGCGTAGCTCCAAGGCCTGTAAAAAGCTGCTGATTATATCTTTTGGCGGAATGGCGGGCCGTCACATGGCCGATCTCATGGCCCAGCACCGAAGCCATCTCGGCCTCGCTGTTAAACAGGGCCAAGATGCCGCGTGTCACGTAAATATAGCCGCCCGGCAAGGCAAAAGCATTGACAATGGGGGAATTCAGCACTGTGAAGGTGAAAGGGCTGCTGGGCAATTCGGATACGGCGCTGAGCCGTCCCCCGACAACAGCAACATATCCGGCCAGATCTGGTTCATCCAGAACGCCGCCATTCTGGGCGATGACGAGGGGATGCTGTTCCTTGCCAATAGACGCCTCTTTGGCCGGGCTCATGAAGGGGGTGAAATCGGATCCGCCTGTCGCCGGGTTGGTGGTCACGCAGCCGGATAATAGCAGAGGTAAAATGACAATTCCTGAAAAGAATGGACTGTTTTTTAATCTTTTAGGGATAGATTTTATGTCATATTTTGCCATGGGATGTCYTTCATTGGATGATGATAACCTGCTCAGGGTGTGTGACCTCTATCATAGGGCCATTATATGACTTCAGCCAGCCTCTGACTTCAATTTTTTTTCCGTTAAAATCATGCGGCGGCCTTCCGGATTTTATGAATTTTCGGGCGGCATTTGAYYTGATGACAATGGTGWAGTCTTTGCGCCAGTCATCGCCAAAATTGACATAATAAGTGCCGCGAACTTTTGTGACATTGCGGACGAGCCCCGTGACCAACTGAAAACTATTACGGTGCCGCCCAGCCGTCATATGGTCTTTCGGCTGATAATAATCCAGCGCCCAGATGCCCAGATTTTTTTGCCGGGCTGCCCTTTCAAGAGCCATCATTTCAGGAACGACGGCGTTATTATCGGGATAGCTATAAACCCGCGCCATGCCTTTTTTTAACATTTCGCCCTGAATCCATATCCCGTCTTCGCGGAAAAGATGCGCCAGCTTCCTGCCGTAGCGATCATGCCTCTGACCGCCATAATAAAGCGTGACATATTTGTTTAAAATAAGGTCGGACAGTGTTTTTCGGGCCTCAGCCGCGAGGGGCCATTCTTTGCGCCCTTTTCTGGCAAGAGGCGGTTTTGGGGTTTGAATGCCCACGAGGCGCACCCGCGACTGATCTTTTAAAATGATGGTATCCCCGTCGACAACCTCAATAACCTTCTGCCGCGTCGATTTTTTGAGCTGCTTTAAYAGCGTGAACTGCGCGGCCTGCGCTGTCGATATAATAAAAACAAGCGACAGAAATGTTATTATTATCTTGTACATAGGCCTAGCATATCCAGTATTCAGCTATAATTATAGGGTGTATTTTTGGTTTTTATGTTATAAAATTTAAGACTGAAGAAATATTATATAAACCGGAARGAAAATCATGCGCATTATTCACGGGGCACCCTTTGCCAGAACAAATTATATTATCTGGGCCATGAAAGAGATGGGATTGGCGTATGAGGTTAATCCGGTTAATCCTTTTACAGGTGACAACAAAAAACCGGAATATCTGGCGATTAATCCCAATGGTTTAATCCCTACATTAGAAGAAGATGGTCTTATACTCTGGGAATCTATGGCGATTAATTTTTATCTGACCAAGAATTATGGCGATAATATATTATGGTCTGATGATCCAAAAGAAGAAGCCTTGATCATGCAATGGTCGTTATTTGGCATTTTAAATCTGGATAAGAAGGCCGTTGATTGCATGCTTCACATGGTGGTCTTGCCCAAAGAAATGCGCGATCCTGCAACCTTAAAGGCCGCGCAAAGTGACCTTATTCCCCATTTGAAGGTCTTGGATGATCATTTGTCGGGCAAAAAATATCTGGTGGCGGAGCGTTTTACCATAGCTGATCTTAATGTGGCGGCCATGCTGGATTATGCGGTGAAATCAGGATATGACTTTAGTTCATATGACAATCTCCAGCCGTGGCTTAACCGATGTCTGGGCCGGCCTATCCGCGTTAAAATGAATGAAATAAAATAGGCGAATATATACGCTTCTGTCATTTATGATTTTGGTTAAAAATTAATATTGTCCCGGTATGCTTTATTCAAACGTCTTCTGTCTTGATTGAAGTTGAATGTGGGTTTTTATAGTGTGGTGTTTGTTCCCCGTCAGGTCTTATGGTCCTAAATAGTAGCATTTGATATTGGAGGGTTTTTTGGTTCATCGTAATCGTTATAAGGAATGAAGATGAAGCAAAAAACCGTACGCAAATCAAGCAACTCTGACTGACTGGTCAAGAACATTCGGCGGAAGAGCCGTAAAATATATTCAACAGAGGAAAAGACCCGCATCGCGCTTGATGGTCTTCGCGGCGAGATGAGCATAGCTGAACTCTGCCGCCGTGAGGGGATCGCCGAAAGTGTCTATTACAAATGGTCAAAAGATTTTCGCTGCTCCGCGCGGCCCTTCGGGTCTGGGCCGGCAAACAACGACTTGCAGGTGATACGGCCCGTGCGGCCAATAGCGATGAAGTGAAAGACCTGCGCCGGGAATCCCATGACCTGATTACCAGTCCGGCTTTTGTCATGATCAAAGCCGCCAATGAGTTCAAGGATAAAACAACGACCATGAAGACCACCGATGTGACCGAAACACTGGAACTCGCCCTCAAAGCCTCTGGCTGTGATCAGGCGAATGTTGTTCACAAACCCCGGCTGTTGTCTGATAATGGGGCCAGCTATATCTCCGGGGAACTGGCGGACTGCCCGGAAAAACGTTGACACATCATTTTATGATGGTGCCCCCACACAGACTCGAACTGCGGACCTATTGATTACAAATCAATTGCTCTACCAACTGAGCTATAGGGGCCTTTTGCATATGAAGCCGGGTGGCTTCTGAAAAGTAGCCGAAACCTAGTAGCCTTTGATCGTAAAATCAAGTGAAAAAAGAAGATTTTCTTTAAAAAGGCCTGTGGCCTCGGGGGGGGCTAAAAAATATCTTTATATTCCTGCAAATTAGGCACTATCCTCAAAAATTATATGCCCGCAGAATGGGCATCAATTATGAGCAGGCTGCCTAACTGCATCTGAAAGAGAAGGCAACAGCATTTTGTGCGGGGAGCATTTCCAGTAGGGTCAGGGTCATTTTTTTATCTCCTTCGGCTACCCTKATCACCGATCCGATACGATAACCTCTTTCCTTCTTGTCATAGACTATTAACCGGATGATGTTATTATGACTTTTTTTCTCAGGCAGCCCTACTGAAAATTGATTGTCACAGAGAATTGCGGTTTTGCCGATGGGCAGCATGAAGGGTGATTTGGTGATATTATAACCGAGAACAGGCGCGGTCTTGATAAATTGCCCTACTTGCCCGGTTGCCGTCTCAATATCAGCCAGAATGGTTTCACTGTTATCCCCCGAGGCGGTGGCCCTAGTGATTTCCGTCATGGAATTGATCAAGGGTTGATACAGGGCTTTCTTCTCTTCGGGCAGGGCCGCCAGAAGATCATTGAGTTTCTGGGTGCCGATCTGTTGATATTGTTGATATTGCTCGGTGGTTTTAGTGGCACCGAACTGATAACCGAAAATACCCGCAAGGGCCGTGACAATAGCCAATACGCCTGCAATCATGCCGATCTGTTCCCGAAGTCTTGTATATAAGCTTTTTTTCCCGGACATGGCTTTCCTTCCCGTAAATTCTGCTGATAATTCAATCATTATAGGAAAAACAACATTTAATTTCAAGTTATGATCGGCCCGGCTGATCAGCAAGAAGAAAACTCATAAAGGGCAATGGCTGCGGCGTTAGAAACATTAAGACTTTCGACGGTGCGCTGGATGGGTAATTTGATCAGGGCATCGCAATGGCTTTGCGTTCCCTTGCGCAGTCCCCGGCCTTCTGCGCCCATGACAATGGCGATATTCTTGCCAAAATCAGCCTGCCGAATGGAGAGGTCTGCGCTGCCGTCCATACCTAAACGCCAATATCTCATCTCTGCCAGTTCGTCCAGAGCGCGGCCAAGGTTGGTGACGCGTATCCACGGGATAACCTCAAGACTGCCGGACGCAGATTTTGCCAAAGTGCCCGAYTCTGGCGGCGAATGCCGATCAGTACTGATGATCGCGCGCGCGCCAAAGGCGGCGGCGGATCGAATGATCGCCCCTACATTATGGGGGTCGGTAACCTGATCCAGAATCAATATCAAATGTGATTCATCGCCGGTTATGACGCAGCAATCCTTGATATGTTTATTGGGCAGAGGATTGGTCAAGAGCGCAATGCCCTGATGCACACAATCGGTGGGCAGGTTTTTCTCTAATAATTCAGGCAGAACGATTTCGGGGTTCAGGGGGCGGACGTCCTGATTGATCGCGCTGAATGCCGTTAAATATTGCTCAGCCCCCCTTTTGGTGACCAGAAGTCTTTTAATGTTTCTTGCNGGGTTATTCAGGGCAGCCAATACGGCATGTTTGCCGAATAGCCATAAGTCATTGCGTTGCTCATTCGGGCCAGAATTTTTTCGAGCCTCATGCCGGGGCATTTCTCTCATCTTTTCTCTGGCCTTTTCTCTGGCCTTTTTTCTGGCTTTTTCGCGATTAGAGAGAGGGTTTTGCTGTTTTTGAATTTTTTTGCTCATAAGGAAGCTATAAGCCACTCCAGAGGGTAGGGCAACCGCTTTTAAGAGCTAAAATTGAACGATWTTTTTTTCGTCTGGTTGGCAATGTGGGTTTTCTTTAAAATTCGTTTGACATGATCAAATAAATGTCCATATTGCGGCTTCACAACTGTTGTAATTTTATGACGGTTAAGTCCATCCATGGAGGGGTGGCCGAGTGGTTAAAGGCAGCAGACTGTAAATCTGCCCGCGTATGCGTACACAGGTTCGAATCCTGTCCCCTCCACCATTTCTCTTGAGTAAGCGCTGAAGGGATGATATGGGATGGAATTATGCGGGCGTAGCATAATGGTAATGCAGCAGCCTTCCAAGCTGAATACGAGGGTTCGATTCCCTTCGCCCGCTCCATAATTTAAATGCGGTGAATGTGGCCAAAAATATAAGATGGTGCCCATTCGCTGACTTGATTGGTTCAGGGGTTGATATAACCCCCCTTAATTTAGGTAGTGAAGAAAAATGGCTAAAGAGAAGTTTGAACGAAATAAGCCGCATTGTAACGTCGGGACAATCGGGCATGTTGATCATGGCAAGACGACCTTGACGGCAGCG
>NVVM01000093.1 GCA_002402225.1 Alphaproteobacteria bacterium | reverse complement strand
GAAAGCCCGCTTTATCTGCTGCGGCGGCTCGTGCGTTTTGCGGCGGAAGACATCGGCCTTGCAGACCCCAATGCCTTGGTGCAAACGCTGGCGGCGAAGGAGGCGTATGAATTTTTAGGCTCGCCCGAGGGGGATCTTCATGTGGCGCAGGCGGTGATTTACCTCGGCAGCGCGCCCAAATCCAATGCGGCCTATATGGCGCTCAAAGCGGCCACTAAAGCTGCGAAGGAGACAGGGTCGCTCAATCCGCCCCTGCATATCCTCAATGCGCCGACCAAAATGATGAAGAATCTTGGTTACGGCAAGAACTATGCTTATGACCATGACACGCAGCACGGTTTCTCAGGCCAGAATTATTTTCCCGATGACCTGCCGCGCAAAGAATTTTATCGCCCGAAAGAACGCGGCTATGAGCGCGACATCAAAAAACGTCTGGATTATTGGCAAAAACTGCGCACAGAATTAAAAGGTGAAACATAAAGCCGTCAGGCTTTAAATTGTACCGAAAATGCGGTCGCCGGCATCTCCGAGGCCGGGAATGATATAGCTTTTCTCATTCAGTTTTTCATCAATGGCTGTGGTATAAATATGCACATCGGGATGGGCCTTTTTCATGGCCTTTAGCCCTTCTGGTACGGCAAGCAGACACAGGAAGGTAATATTCGTTGCCCCGGCTTTTTTTATTCTATCCAATGCCGCAATGGCAGAATTTCCCGTGGCCAGCATGGGGTCAACCACCAGACAGAAACGCTCGTCCAAATGCGGGGGGGNNCCTTGAAATAATATTCAACGGCCTGCAGATTTTTGGGATCACGGTACAGCCCCACATGCCCAACGCGCGCCGATGGGATCAGATCCAACAACCCCTGCGCCAATCCCTCGCCGGCCCTCAAGATAGAGAAGATGCACATTTTCCGGCCCACCAGCTTTGGCGCGGACATGCTGGTCATGGGGGTCTCGATCTCAATATTTTGAAGGGGCAGGTCGCGGGTGACCTCATAACCCATCAAAAGGCTGATTYCTCTGAGGAGATTGCGAAAAACCGACGACGGTGTCTCTTTTTTGCGCATGATGGTCAATTTATGTTTGATCAGAGGATGATCTATAAGGGTAACCCCGTCAATGATATCAGACATATTATTCTTTCTTATTATTCCTGGCTTATTATTCCTGGCTTATCATTCCCGGCTTATCATTCTTTCTTATTATTATGGGCCAGCTATTTATTTTAAAATGCCGCCGAGAATTATTTGTATGACAGTCTTCTTGGCTTGTTTGTAAAAATCTTCATCGTCCAATGTTTTGCCGGTTAAGGTTTCAATCTGCGCAGAGAAATCCGCATAATGCTGGGTCACGGCCCAAATCATGAACATGAGGTGGATTGGTTCAATGGGCCTGATTTGTCCAGCGGTGACCCACCCTTTAATGACCCGCGTATTTTCACCGACCAGCCTTTTCAGGTCTTCGCCGAGCAGGTTTTTTAGAATCGGCGCGCCTTCCATGATTTCATTGGCAAAAACCCGTGATCCTGCGGGATGGTCTCGGGAAAATTCAAATTTCTTGTTGATATAATTGATGATGGTTTCTTCCGGGGTGCCGGTGACCATCCAATCCTGAAGAGATTGCAGCCATTTATTCAATGTTTGCTCGAGTACAGCCAGATAAATTTCTTTTTTGGTTTTGAAGTAATAGAGCAGATTGGGCTTCGACATGCCGGCCATATCCGCGATCTGATCAATGGTCGCGCCCCGGAAACCATAACTGGCAAAGACTTCTGTTGCGGCATCCAACAGTTTCTGCTGATTAATGATCTGAATTCGGGATCTTTTCTTCTGCATGGATATTCTTTATTGTTAAGCGTAAATACCGGGAATAATATATTTTAAGCTATTAAACAGCTTTATTGTTTTTTACAAAGTTACTCCACAATAACCTAAAGTCAAATTCAATTATATTAAATTAAAAAATATTTTATCAAACGATAAAAAATAGTCTATTCTGTTTTGAAAATCAGGCTGGAGTTAATATGTTAATAAAAGAAATCATCCGCAAAAAAAGAGATGGCGGCGAATTATCAGAATCAGAAATTCTGACCTTTATCGAGGGAATATCAAATCATGAYGTGAGCCGGGAGCAAATTTCTGCTTTCACCATGGCGGTCTATTTCAAGTCCATGAGTATTGCCGAGGTCAGCGCCTTGACCCGCGCGATGATTAACAGTGGCCATAAGCTTGACTGGTCACAGCAAGACCTTGGCGGGCCAGTTGTTGACAAACATTCCACAGGCGGGGTCGGGGATAAAGTCAGCCTTATGCTCGCGCCGATGATCGCCGCCTGCGGGGGCTTTGTCCCGATGATTTCCGGACGAGGGCTTGGCCATACCGGCGGCACTTTGGATAAAATGGAAGCCATTGCGGGCTATAATACCGCGCCGGATCTTGAAAAATTAACCAAGGTGGTCAAAAAAATCGGCTGTGCCATTATCGGTCAAACGGCGGAATTAGCGCCGGTAGATAAAGTGATTTACAGCGTACGTGATGTGACGGCGACGGTCGAGTCAACGGCGCTGATCACGGCCTCCATTCTGTCTAAAAAAATATCGGCTGGGCTGGATGCTCTGGTGATGGATATCAAGCTAGGCCCCGGGGCTTTTATGGAGACAGAGGAAAAGGCTGTGGAACTGGCAAGCTCTATTTTGCGAACGGCAAATGAAAATGATGTGCCGACCCATGCCATTTTGACCTCTATGGATGAAGTGCTTGGACGCACGGCAGGCAATGCGCTTGAGGTTATGGAAACACTGGATTACCTCAGCGGCAATAAACGCGATGCCCGTTTGCATGAAGTGGTCATGGCGCTTTGCTCAGAAATGCTGTTTCTGACCAGAATTGCCGCAAGCCGGGAAGAGGCCGTTCAAAAACTGGAGGCCGTTCTGGGTAATGGCAAGGCGATGGAAATTTTTGCAAAAATGGTGGCAGAACTTGGCGGTCCGAATGATTTTATTGACCGGCCAGAGCAATATCTCGCCAAAGCCCCGGTCATAAAGCCCGTATTTGCGCAGGAGGGGGGGTATGTTTCTGCGATTGATGTGCGCGGCGTTGGAAATCTTATTGTCAAGCTGGGCGGCGGGCGGTCTGTGCCGGGGCAGGTGCTTGATATGGCCGTTGGCTTGTCTGATGTTGCGAGAATTGGCGAATATATGGATGGAAATACGCCTTTGGCCATGGTTCATGCCAGAACGTCAGATGATGCCGATAGAATTATTGCCGATATGATGGGTTGTTACCGGTTATCGGATCAGCCGCAAGAGGCCGCGCCCGTTATCAGAAAGCTCATGACATAAAAAATCCTGCATAAAAAATATTTCAGGCAGGATCTTTTTTTGAGTGTCAGATTTCTTTTGTGAGCAGTTTTAAAACCTCGGGCGATTTGAACTTTGTAATTTCATCCATGGTCAAGCCGTGCAATTCATGGGGAAAGACCAGCCAATCATCCGTTTCATGGATGTAATAATCCGGCACTCGTTCAGTTTTACGTTTTTCCGGTTTGTAATAAACGGTGGCAACGCGGGTATCTTCGGGCATATTGCGGCGGCATTGTTCCGACAACTCTCGGATGATGGCATCTACGCTCAGGCCGGAATCAAAGACATCGTCAACGATTAACAGCTTGTCTTCAGCATTAATGTTATCAACAATATAGCCAAGTCCATGAACCCGAACCGTTGATGTCCGCGTCGCAATGCCGGTATAGGATGAGGTTCGAATGGCAATATGATCCGATTTCAAACCACGGTAATCCAGATATTCCTGAACGGCAATGCCAAYAGGGGTGCCGCCGCGCCAAACGCCAACGATATAATCTGGCTCAAATCCGCTTTCCAAAATTTTATGGGCCATTTTAAAACTGTCGATCAGCAAGTCATCGGCGGAAATAAATATTTTATCCATTATTCTTCCATTTTTAAGTTTGATAATATTTTCATTATATGTCCCAACTGAATATTCTATTTGTCATGTCAATTGGCCCCATGTTCTTTTCCAAGGCCTCATATGTCAATAATCCCTCTTGCGTGTCAACAAAAGATATGACAGAGGCGGCATTTACAGAGGCGGCATAAAGGGACAGATCAGGGGCATTTCCCGCAGAAACAAAGCTAGCCAGCGTTGATGAAAAGCTATCCCCCGCGCCGGCTGAGCCGCGCATGACAACATCTTGCGGCGGGCAGTAGTATAGGGTTTCCCCCTGCATAAGATAGGCCCCCTTGCTGCCATCTGTGATCACCACATAATCCGGCCCATGGGCGGCAAGTATTTTCATGCATTCGACGAGCCCGAGAGAAAATCCGCCAAATTTAAAGCCGCTTTTAAGCAGGGGCGGCATATCTTCGGTTATTGGGAAAGAGGCGTTTTTATACTTCTGGTCACCTGAGATAAGTTTGGGCACCAGAGATTCGCATTCAACTTTATTAATGGACAGCAGGGTGATTGCCCCCAGATTTTTAAGAAAATCATCACAAAGCCGGGTTAATTGCCGTATGCCCGGATTGGACGCGATAAAGCAACCGGCGGCGGCCGCGCGGGTGACGATAAGCGGGAAATGATCSGCGGACTGGTTGCTTAGATTTGTAATATAAACCAGATCATATTTGGTRAAATCCATRTCACGGACGTGATCGGCCTTTAAGTGGCAATTGGCCCCCCGATGGGTGAAAATCGCCGCATTGCGATCATGGGAAGAAATATGGACGGCGACGCCGCTGCCTGCATCCCCCGTTTGCTGGATATGATCCAGCGCAATATTTTCATCCTCAAGGCGGGCCATGATTTTTTTGGCGTTCAGGTCTTCGCCGACCAGGGCCAATATCTCCATGGGCATGCCGAGCCGGCTCATACAGACCGCCGTATTCGCGCCGCCGCCGCCAACATATGTATCAATGCTCTGGGATTCAATTTTGCGGCCCTGTTCCAGCATCAGAAAAGATGTGGTCATATTATGCAGGGTCATCAATTCAATATCATTGTCGGCTATAACCGTAATGATGTCGATCATGACAGTGCCGATGGACAGGGCGGGGCGGCAGGGTTGTTGCAGAATAGTCATTTTCGGGCCTTTTCAGGGGGTGGTATTCTGGGATCAAATGGATAAACCATCAATGAAATGTACGAGCAGACGGCTGATATCGCCATAGGCTTTTTCGGCTTCGCTCAAGGTTTCTTCGTGGGACAGGGGGGTGGGCGAAAGCCCTGCGCCCAGATTCGTGATCAGGGATAGACCCACCACATCAATTCCGGCATGGCGCGCGATGAGCGTTTCCTGAACGGTTGACATGCCCACCGCATCAATGCCGAGCTTGCCCAGCATTCTGATTTCTGCGGGTGTTTCAAAATTTGGCCCTGCAAGCTGGACGTAAACGCCGTTATGAAGCGGGATACCGAGTTTTTCGGCAGATAAGGTTAATCTGCGGCGCATTTCAGGGTCATAGGCCTCAGTCATATCAAAAAAACGCGGACCGACAGTATCGTCATTTGGGCCAATCAGGGGATTATGGCCGGACATATTCACATGGTCATCTATGCACATGATGGAACCTGCGGGCATATCCCTGTGCAGGCTGCCGGCGGCATTGGTGATGATCAGCTTTTCTATGCCCAGTTTCTTGAATGTTCGAATGGAAATGGCAAGTTTTTCCGCAGGATGACCTTCATACAGATGCATGCGGCCCTGCATGCAGAGCAGCGGTGTCTTGCCAACTTTCCCGATGAGAAGCCTTCCGGCATGACCTTTCACCGTCGGTTGGGGGAAATCAGGTATGTCATCATAGGAGATAATGGTGCCGGACGTCATATTATCCCCGAATGCGCCAAGTCCGCTGCCCAATATAAGGGCAACTTTCGGGAAGTGGCCTTTGTGAGCGGCCTTAATGGCGGCGACACTATTTTCAACTTGTTGCGGGATAGATTTCTGTTGTGGCATTTTTTACTCCGGAGAAAAATTAATTCTGATAAGCAGGGTGTCTTTTATATATAGTATACGAAGATGATGCTTCTATAGTATAAAAATTATGGTGGCCGGGAATATTTTTTTACCGTCTGGACAAATTTTGTAGAAAAYTRTAGTATGTAAGGCAATATATCCCYGAATTTTGAYTGAAATCGTTWGCYAAAATMAGTTTGAATRGGGATTTTCTGGAGTGTKRAAATTGCGGGCAATAATTRTTGTGCTGGATTCTTTCGGTGTYGGRGAGACGGATGATGCYGCATTATTCGGGGATCAGGGGGCGGATACCTTTGGCCATATTGCGGCAGAGTGTGACGTTGGGCAGGCTGATGTGCCGGGGCTTCGGGCCGGCCGTTTGACCATTCCCAATCTTATGGAGCTTGGTCTTGGCCTTGCCGCTGAACAGTCGGTAGGTCACGATATCCCCGTGGATAAAGCAACAAAGATCATTGGGAAATACGGGTTTGCCGCTGAAAAAAGCCGGGGGAAAGATACCCCGAGCGGCCATTGGGAAATGGCCGGCGTTCCCGTTGAATTTGACTGGGGGTATTTTTCTCACGATTACCCGAGTTTTCCAGACGATCTGGTTGCGGCTCTGGTTGCTGAATGCGGTCTTCCGGGGGTTTTGGGCAATTGTCACGCCTCGGGCACAGTGATTCTTGATGCGCTTGGCGATGAGCATATCAAAAGCGGCAAGCCCATTATATATACCTCTGCTGATTCGGTTTTTCAGGTGGCCGCCCATGAAACGCATTTTGGCCTTGAGCGTCTGTATGATGTCTGCGCGGTGGCCCGAAGGCTTGTGGATGACTATAACATCGGGCGGGTGATTGCCCGGCCTTTCGTAGGCGAGGCCGCCGGGGAATTTATCAGAACAGGCAACCGTAAGGATTTGTCTGTTTTGCCGCCCGCTCCGACGTTATTGGATTTTCAGGCCCAAAATGGCGGCGAGGTGATTTCTATCGGTAAGATTGCGGATATTTTTGCCCATCAAGGCATCACTCAGGAATTTAAAGCGCATGGCAATGCCCAGATTTTTCAGGTTCTTATGGAACAGGTGAGACATTCAGCAGATAATGCGATCATTTTTGCCAATCTTGTTGATTTTGATATGCTTTATGGTCATCGGCGTGACGTGGCGGGTTRTGCGGCAGCGTTGGAGGCATTTGATCGGAATTTGCCGGAATTATGGGCCGTGCTGCGGCCTGATGATGTGGTGATATTGACGGCAGACCATGGCTGTGACCCTACATGGCCTGGATCAGACCATACGCGGGAACATGTTCCGGTCATTGCCTTTGGGCCCAAGGTTGTGCCCGGCCCCATCGGGAAAAGAGAAAGTTTTGCAGATATTGGCACCAGCTTGGCCCAACATTTAGGGCTTGCCCCCATGGCCGCCGGGACATCATTTTTGTAAGACGTATTTTTGTAAGAAGAATTGAGAAGAATGTGACACCAGAAAAACAAATATTGATCAATAGCTTTCCAAGAGTTACGGGCTGTGATTTTCACCCGGGCTGGGTTGATGAAATCAAAGTCAATAAATCKGCGGTGGATCGGCGCATTTCATCRCTGGCGGGCCGKCGCWCMGTGAAAAAGCAATGG
>NVVM01000007.1 GCA_002402225.1 Alphaproteobacteria bacterium | reverse complement strand
GCGGCCCGACTTGCCGCCCGCGCGGCCCTTAGAATTGGCGCGGGGCTGGTCAGTATCGCTTGTCCCGATGAGGCTGTCCTGTCCCATGCCTCTTGCTTAACCGCTGTGATGATTAAGCCTTTTGATGGGTCAGATAATATCAATAAGCTGCTGAAAGATGACCGCTTGAATTGCTGGTGCGCGGGGCCGGRWSGMSRMKTKWYYRWMMMKRMYRWKTYTMMTAKMMYGMMMWTYWWKGSKGCRSRAMKYSMCKKTRTKMYTGATGCCGATGGCTTAAGTGTTTTTCAAGATCAGCCTGAGGCATTTTTTCAAGCCATCAGGGCATCGACTGTCACGCCAATACTTACGCCGCATGACGGTGAATTCGTCCGCCTTTTTCCTGACCTTGGCAGCCGAAATAAGGGGTATGATAAATTATCATCGGCGCGAAAGGCCGCGGTGCGGGCAGGGGCCGTTATTATCTTAAAGGGCCCGGATACGGTTATCGCGTCCCCCGATGGCCGCGCTGTGATAAATGAAAATGCGCCGCCAACACTGGCCACAGCCGGATCAGGGGATGTTCTGGCCGGTATCTGTCTGGGGCTTTTGGCGCAGGGTATGAATGGTTTCTCTGCCGCCTCTGCGGCCGTCTGGATACATGCCGCCGCCGCCGCTGCTTTTGGGCCCGGTCTTATCTCGGAAGATATAGAAGGAAAAATTCCTGAAGTTCTGAGGTGTCTCGCCATAAAACAACCTTGATTACAGATAAATACGACTTAAGGTCTGGAGATTTAATATGGCGCGTGAATAGGGTTGAGCCATAGCTTTGTCGGCCCTTTGTCGCTATTGAAAAATTTTCCACATTTTTTCTTTTTTTTCTTTTTTTTTCTGTGGAATTTTAAATTTAAATGTCTATAAAGGCCAACATATATATAGATTCGACCATATCATTGAAAATAATGCGGGTGTGGCGAAATTGGTAGACGCGCTAGATTTAGGTTCTAGTGTCTTATGACGTGGGGGTTCAAGTCCCTCCACCCGCACCAATCTGGAAAGCTTGAAAGAGCAGACAGATATAGGTTATCTTCCATAATTTCTGGACATAATGCCGGAAATCATACGTAACAGTAATCGGGCCTAATTAGCCTCCCAGAGAAAAACAGAGAAGAAGCAGAGCAAACATGCAGGTAACGGAAACAAGTTCAGAAGGTTTGAAACGCGGATTTAAAGTGATTATTTCCGCAAGCGATATTGATCTAAAAGTTGATGCCGAAGTGAAAAAAATTCAGGGTCAGATAAAAATGCCCGGTTTTCGCCCCGGCAAAGCGCCGCTCTCCCTGCTGAAAAAACTGCACGGCAAAAATCTTTTGGGTCAGGTTTTGGAAGAAACCATTAACACGACCTCTCAAGAAGCCTTGGCTGAACAAAATGTTCGTCCGGCCATGCAGCCCAAAATAGAAGTCATTTCTTTCGATGAAGGCAAGGATCTTGAATATTCCATCGAGGTCGAAATGACGCCGGAATTTGACATTCCGGATCTGTCAAAATTAAAATTGGATCGTTGGGTTGTTGAAGCCGATGCGGCTCAGGTCATGGAAGCGATCACGAAAATTTCTGCTCAGCAGAAGAATTTTAAAAAAGCCGCCAAAACCCGCAAAGCTCAAGATGGTGATGCCGTATTGATGGATTTTCTGGGTAAAATAGACGGTGTGGCTTTCGACGGCGGGGCGGCAGAAGGCCACCAGTTGGAACTGGGCTCTAACAGCTTTATCCCGGGATTTGAAAGTCAGTTGATCGGCGTACGCGCCGGCGATGAGAAAAATGTCGAAGTTTCTTTCCCGGCTGATTATCAAGCCGAAAATCTTGCCGGTAAAAATGCTGTCTTCGAAGTGAAAATTCACGAAGTGCAGGTGCCAGCGGATGTGGAAATCAATGACGAAATGGCCAAAAAATTCGGCCTCGAAGATCTTGCGGCATTAAAGAAGTTGGTGAAAGAGCAGGTTGAAAAAGAAAATCAGGGATTGGCGCGGACAAAAATGAAGCGTTCTCTTCTTGATCTGTTGGCAGAGAAAGTATCCTTTGAGGTGCCGGAAAGTATGGTTTCGTTGGAATTTGACCAAATCTGGCAGCAGTTGAAAATGGATATTCATCGAGAAGAATTGCTGAGTAATCCAGAAGTCAAACCGGAAGATATTGAAGAGCCAGATGATGAAGTAAGGCAAGAATATCAGGCCATTGCGGTGCGCCGCGTTCGTCTTGGGCTGTTATTAGCCGAAATTGGCCAGAAAAATGAAATTGTGGTTTCTCAAGAAGAAGTGACACGTCAGATTTCAACGGAAGCCCAGCGCTATCCCGGTCAGGAAAAGGAAGTTTTCGAGTTCTATCAGAAAAACCCGCAAGCGATGGCACAAGTTCGCGCGCCATTATTTGAAGAAAAAGTGGTGGATTTCATTGTTGAATTGGCCGACGTTAAGGATAAGAAGGTTTCTCGCGATGAATTGATTGCCGCCATCGAAGCTGAAGAATCTACTGATGCGGCCCAAAAGAAAACCGCAAAGAAAAAATCTCCCAAGAAGCCTGCGAAAAAAGCTGTTGCCAAAAAAACTGATGCTAAAAAAGCACCCGCAAAGAAAGCGGAGCCTAAAAAGGCATCCCCCAAGAAAGCTAAGGTTAAAGCAAAGGCTAAAAAATAAGAGTAGGGCACCAGAATATTCTAGAAAAATTCTGGAAAAAATTAAGATTTTGGTGATGCTATTCACATAATATGCCCTAAACCAACTTTATTATAGTGAGGCTGATATGAGCGATCTGCGTGATACATATATGAATACATTGGTTCCCATGGTCGTGGAACAAACGAGTCGCGGAGAGCGTTCCTTCGATATTTTCTCTCGGTTACTTAAAGAAAACATCATTTTTTTGACCGGACAAGTCAATGATCAGGTGGCGGGCCTTATAACGGCACAGCTTTTGTTTCTGGAAGCAGAAAATCCTAAAAAAGATATCGCTTTTTATATTAACTCACCGGGCGGAATTGTGACGGCTGGTTTGGGAATATATGATACCATGCAATATATCCGCAATAAAGTGAGCACAATTTGTATAGGGCAGGCCTGTTCTATGGGATCACTGCTTTTGGCCGCCGGTGAGCCGGGACAGCGGTATTCCTTGCCAAATTCCCGTATTATGGTGCATCAGCCTTCGGGCGGTGCGCAGGGGCAGGCCACGGATATTGAAATTCAGGCACGGGAAATTCTGGCTTTGCGGGAACGGTTGAACCTTATTTATGTCAAGCATACAGGCAAAAAGATTTCCGTCATCGAGGAAGCTCTGGAGCGGGATACCTTTATGTCACCAGCAGAAGCCATCAAATTTGGCCTGATTGACGAGGTCTTTGATAAACGGCCCGATGCGGCTAAAAAAGAAACATAAAACTGGGTTTTCAGGAATTTTCAGGAATTTTCAGGGGTTKTCTGGCTATTAATCATTTTTGTTAATCAATTATTTCCTAATTTTTTGATAAGCTCATGTAAAGTTGCCGATATAAAATAATATGAGTTCGCGCTCCTATTASGATATTTAGGCGAATGGATTATGCCCTTATGGCTGTTTTTTTTGATCAACAGGATTAGGAAGATCAAAAAAATATGATATTCTGGCAAGAAATCCATTGAGGTTTGCTGCCTAGTCAGAGTAGCATACCATAGTGAAAAATTAAGGGAACTTATAGGAATAGATACCTTATGACAAAATCTAAGTCTGGCGAAAGCAAAAATACGCTCTATTGCTCTTTCTGCGGTAAAAGCCAACATGAAGTGAAAAAGCTTATTGCGGGGCCAACGGTCTTTATTTGCGATGAATGTGTTGAACTTTGCATGGATATTATCCGTGAAGAGAATAAAACATCGATGACCACATCTGGTGAAGGGGTACCATCCCCGGCGGATATTCTTAAAGTTTTGGATGATTATGTCATTGGTCAGTCTCAGGCTAAAAAGGTGCTTTCTGTTGCGGTTCACAATCATTACAAAAGACTGCAACATGCCACGGGCGGGGATGATGTGGAATTGGCGAAATCCAATATCCTGCTGCTCGGCCCGACGGGTTGCGGCAAAACACTTCTTGCCCAGACCTTGGCGCGCATATTGGATGTGCCCTTTACCATGGCGGATGCGACCACATTGACCGAAGCCGGTTACGTGGGTGAAGATGTTGAAAATATTATTCTGAAATTACTTCAGGCCGCTGAATATAATGTTGAAGAGGCCCAGCGCGGCATTGTTTATATTGATGAGGTAGATAAAATTACCCGTAAATCGGACAATCCGTCTATTACCCGCGATGTATCCGGGGAAGGCGTTCAGCAGGCCTTGCTTAAAATCATGGAAGGCACCGTGGCGAGCGTGCCGCCGCAGGGCGGACGCAAACACCCGCAGCAGGAATTTCTGCAGGTTGATACGACAAATATTCTGTTTATCTGCGGCGGCGCTTTCGCCGGTCTGGATAAAATCATTGCCCACCGCCTTGAGGGAAAATCAATTGGATTCGGGGCCAATGTTGCGCCGGATGATGATCGTAAAGTGGGGGAAATTCTGTCAGATCTGGAGCCAGCCGATTTACTTCATTTTGGCTTGATACCAGAATTTGTTGGCCGGTTACCTGTTCTTGCCACGTTGATGGATTTGGACGAAGGCGCCCTCATAGAGATTCTCAGCCGGCCTAAAAATGCTTTGATCAAACAATATCAACGGTTATTTTCCATGGAGGAAGTTGATTTGAACTTTACAGATGATGCCTTGGCAGAGATCGCTAAAAAGGCGATTCTTCGCAAAACAGGCGCGCGGGGCCTGCGGTCAATCATGGAAGATATTTTGTTGGATACCATGTTCGAACTGCCGGGCCTTGAAGGGGTCGCAGAAGTCATGGTCAATGCAGATGTGGTCAAGGGTAAAACCCAACCATTATATATCTACAGTAAAAATATAAAAGGGGAAGCAGGCGCCGTAGCAGGGGTCTGATTTCATTTTCATTCAGAAGGCAGCTGGGRTATTCGGRCTTGAAGGCGATTGCNATGATATGGGGGCGCAACATTTTATGTGTAAACCCCCTTGAATTTTTAACCTGTCATGCCCAAATAAATTGAAGTAAATTAAAACAAACAGTCAATGAATGGACGAACGAACCAATGAGCATCACATACCCCGTGCTTCCCTTAAGAGATATTGTGGTTTTCCCGCATATGATCGTCCCGCTGTTTGTCGGCAGGGAGAAATCTGTCAAGGCGCTTGAGAATGTCATGGCCAATGACAAGAAAATCCTGCTTGTGTCACAAAGAGACGCCAATGATGATGATCCGGATCCCGAAGATATTTTTGACGTTGGCACCATTGCCACCGTTATGCAACTTTTAAAGCTGCCGGATGGCACGGTGAAGGTTCTGGTCGAANGGGGGGGGCGCGCCAAAATTACGCGTTATCTTGATAACGAAGATTTTTTTGAAGCCGAAGCCGAAGTCGATACGCCTACTGTGGAACAGTCCAAAGAATTACAAGGATTGATCCGGTCTGTTATCAAGCAGTTTGAACAATATATCAAATTCAATAAAAAGATACCTTCCGAAGTACAGGCGTCGATTAGTCAAATCGAAGACCCAGAAAAGCTGGCGGATGTGGTGGCGTCCTATTTGTCACTGACCATCGCCGCCAAACAGGAACTTTTGGAAAATTTCGATCTTTTGTCTCGTCTTGAGAAAATTTACAGTGTCATGGAAGGTGAAATTGGTGTCATGCAGGTGGAAAAGAAAATCCGCCATCGTGTGAAGAACCAAATGGAAAAAACCMAGCGTGAATATTACCTTAATGAACAGATGAAGGCCATCCAGAAGGAACTGGGCGATGGGGATGAAGCCAAGGATGAAATCACTGAACTGGAAGATAGAATTAAAGCTACCAAGTTGAGTAAAGAAGCCAGTGAAAAAGCCATGGCTGAGCTTAAAAAGCTTAAGAGTATGAGCCCGATGTCGGCGGAAGCCACCGTGGTGCGTAACTATCTTGATTGGATGCTGTCAATTCCCTGGAATAAGAACAGCAAGACAAAATTGGATTTGGCTGCGGCTGAAAAAATCCTCAATGAGGATCATTTTGGACTGGAAAAAGTCAAAGAGCGCATATTGGAATATCTAGCAGTTCAAAAAAGAACCAAAAAAATTAAAGGGCCGATTCTCTGTCTGGTTGGCCCTCCCGGTGTGGGCAAAACATCCCTTGGGAAATCCATTGCCCGGGCGACGGGGCGGAATTTCGTTCGTTTTTCTGTCGGCGGCGTTCGTGATGAAGCTGAGATCAGAGGACATCGGCGGACCTATATTGGGTCTATGCCGGGAAAAGTGATCCAGAGCATGAAAAAAGCGGGGTCGAGCAACCCTATGTTCTTGCTTGATGAAATTGACAAGATGGGCGCTGATTTTAGAGGGGATCCCTCCTCGGCGTTGCTGGAGGTTCTCGATCCGGAACAAAATAACAAGTTCAACGACCATTATCTGGAGGTGGATTACGACCTGTCCAACGTGCTTTTTGTGACAACGGCCAATACGTTGAATATGCCGCAGCCGCTTTTGGATCGGATGGAAGTTATTAGTCTGTCGGGATATACAGAAGATGAAAAAGTCGAGATTGCCAAGCGGCACCTGATATCAAAACAGATGTCTGACCACGGCCTCAAGGCTGAGGAATGGTCGATTTCTGATGGTGCCCTTATGGAGGTCATCCGTTGCTATACCCGCGAAGCCGGCGTGAGAAACCTTGAGCGTGAAATAGCAAAATTGGTGCGTAAAGCGGTTAAGGAAATTGTCTTGGGCAAAACCGCTTCGATAAAGGTAACCCGCAGGAATCTGGCAAAATATGCCGGCGTTAAACGCTTTAAATACGGCGAACTGGAAGACAAGGATATGGTCGGGGTCACAACGGGTCTGGCTTGGACAGAAGTTGGCGGCGTTATCCTGCAAATCGAGGCCATCACATCACCCGGTAAAGGCAAAGTTACCATTACCGGCAAATTAGGCGATGTGATGAAAGAATCAATTCAGGCCGCCATGAGCTATGTTCGTTCACGTGCCATGGAGTTTGGTATTCAGCCGTCAATATTTGATAAAACGGACATACATATTCATCTGCCTGAGGGGGCAACCCCAAAAGACGGCCCTTCGGCCGGTGTTGGTATGATTACGTCAATTGTATCTGTTTTAACCCATAAATCTGTCAAGCGTGACGTGGCGATGACCGGCGAAATTAGTCTCCGCGGGCGTGTTCTGCCAATCGGCGGCTTAAAAGAGAAATTATTGGCTGCCCTCAGAAGCGGAATCAAAACGGTTTTGATCCCGGAGGAAAATGCTAAGGATTTGGTTGATATTCCGGATAATGTTATTCGGGGACTTGACATTGTGCCCGTCAGCAAAGTGGATGAGGTTCTGAAGGTTGCCTTGGTAGAATCGCTTGTACCTTTGACGATTGAAGAGGTAGAGGCTGCGGCAAATCTTGCCAAAAAACAGTCCGAATCTGATTTTGGAACATCTATACGCCACTAAAATAATTTATATTCTCTAGAAAAAAGCACCCTATAGTTTATTTGGGGTGCTTTTTTGTTGTTGAAAATCGTGTAAATTCAATGTCAAGCAAACTTTGTGCTAAAAACCGCAGTTTTGTGAGGTTTTCCCTTTGACGAAACAAAAAAGCGCGGCTAGACTGCACTCACTTTTAACCAGTTCAATGAAACTTAAATATAAGGGGAAGATAGTGAACAAAAATGATCTAGTCGCCGCCGTAGCCGCCGCAGCTGACCTTTCAAAAGTAGACGCAGCATCAGCAGTGGATGGCGTTTTTTCATCCATAACGAATGCTTTGTCTTCCGGTGATGATGTCCGCTTGGTAGGCTTTGGAACATTCAGTGTTGCACAGCGTGCAGCAAGCGAAGGACGTAACCCTCGCACAGGTGAGAAAATCCAAATTCCGGCTTCAAAGCAGCCTAAATTTAAAGCCGGCAAAGGCCTAAAAGACGCTGTAAACAAGTAATTTATAAATTTTTAAAAGACGGTTAGTAAAAAAATGACTAACCGTCTTTTTTTATGCTTTACATGTCTCCAAACAGTCTGTAGACATGCATCCACATGCTGTTAACCGCATCATGTGCTTTAAGGAATGGGGCGATTAGCTCAGTTGGTAGAGCGCTTCGTTTACACCGAAGATGTCGGGAGTTCGAGTCTCTCATCGCCCACCATTTTCTTAAATAATACAGTAGCTTACCGGGTATAATTATATTGGATAAATTATGCAGAAGTTACTTGACTGAACAAGGCGAATGCCTTAAATCAGTCTCACACCTTCGGGGGGTGTAGCTCAGTTGGTTAGAGCGCTGGCCTGTCACGCCAGAGGTCGCGGGTTCGAGTCCCGTCACTCCCGCCATTTTTCTTTATAAAATTTCAATTTTAGCTTTTATAGAATTTAATGACTTAACTGATGTTCAATCCGTCGCGTGCRGAGATCATTTTTATTTGTGCTGTGTCTTTTTCCTAAAAAATCATTGGCATTCTTCTTCACTTCGGGCTATTAAGCTAGGAGGGGTTTGAGCCTTGACGTGCGGACGTATTGTGTGATGTTTATGGGGTATGGCTATCGTACATTTATCGTCTTGTCACAAGTGGTTGAGCCACAGATAGAACTGGGATTTACGTCAGAAGTTAAGAGGGTTGGGACTATGCTTTCATTGCGAATTTTGCCTATGATAGTGCGTAATGTGATAATTTATATAAAAGGGGCCATGCTCTGATGAATGAATTGTTGCTCGAATATCTTCCCATTCTGATTTTCTTTTTCATTGCCATAATATTGTCCTGTGTTTTCATCGTGCTTCCCATGTTGCTGGTTGAGCAAAAGCCGGATACGGAAAAGCTCTCGGCTTATGAATGTGGATTTGAGGCATTTGATAGTGCGCGCAAGCCTTTTGATGTGCGGTTCTATTTGGTGGCCATTCTCTTTATTATATTTGATCTTGAGGTCGCCTTTCTGTTCCCTTGGGCCATATCACTTGGGGAAATTGGCCTGTTTGGTTTCGTCTCCATGATGATTTTTCTTGGCGTGCTGACCATTGGATTTATATATGAGTGGAAGAAGGGAGCCTTGGAATGGGAGTAAAGTCATGGATGTAAAGCTACCCCATGCAGGCGGCAAAATTTCTGGAAATTCGCCGGTTGCTAATTCTGGTGCAGATCAGGACGTCTATTTTAAAACGCTGTCCGATGAATTGTCTGATAAGGGTTTCGTCGTTGCCAATCTTGATGATGTTATCGCCTGGGCGCGGACGGGATCATTATGGTGGATGACATTTGGTCTGGCGTGCTGCGCCGTTGAAATGATGCATTCCAGTATGCCGCGTTATGACGTGGAACGGATGGGCTTTGCCCCGCGTGCCTCCCCGCGTCAATCTGATGTGATGATTGTGGCGGGAACCCTGACTAATAAAATGGCCCCCGCTCTGCGGAAGGTTTATGACCAGATGGCAGAGCCACGTTACGTGATTTCCATGGGAAGCTGCGCCAATGGCGGCGGCTATTATCATTATTCTTATTCTGTTGTGCGCGGCTGCGACAGGATTGTTCCCGTTGATATTTATGTTCCCGGCTGCCCTCCTACGGCAGAAGCTCTGGTTTATGGCATTCTTCAGCTTCAAAAGAAAATTCGCCGAACCACAGCTTTGGACAGGTAAGGAATGAAATAAATGAGCAATCTGGATACACTCAAAGATATGGGGCAGGCGCTTGCCAGCGCCCTTGAAAATGAAATACATAGCTACGACGTTGTTTTTGATGAGCTGACTTTGAATGCTCGCGCAGACAAAATTGTGACCATTCTGACGTATTTGCGTGATGAGGCTAATTATAAATTTGTTCAGCTTAGCGATATTTGCGGTGTTGATTACCCTGAACGCAACAGGCGATTTGATGTTGTTTATCATCTGTTGAGTTTAAAACATAACATCCGCATTAGAATCAAGGTGCAGGCAGACGATGAGGTTCCGGTGCCCTCTGTTGTTCAGGTCTATCCTGTTGCCAATTGGTATGAGCGTGAAGTCTGGGACATGTATGGTGTCATGTTTGATGGACATCCGGATCTGCGCCGGCTTCTCACAGACTATGGTTTTCAGGGGCATCCCCAGAGGAAAGATTTCCCGCTAACTGGGTATGTCGAGCTTCGTTACAGCGAAGAAGAACGGCGCGTGGTTTACGAGCCTGTTAAGCTACAGCAGGAATTCCGTGATTTTGATTTTATGAGTCCCTGGGAAGGGGCTAAATATATTCTGCCCCAAGATGAAAAAGCCGATGAAAAAGCGGATAAAGAAGGGCAGGGAAGTTAACTTATGGCTGAAGTGGATATTAAAAACTACAATATTAATTTTGGACCCCAGCACCCTGCGGCCCATGGTGTGCTGCGCTTGATCTTGGAGCTTGATGGCGAAATCGTAGAGCGCGCCGACCCGCATATCGGTTTGCTGCACCGGGGAACGGAAAAGCTGATTGAGCATAAAACATATCTTCAGGCGATTCCTTATTTTGATCGGCTTGATTATGTATCCCCGATGAATCAGGAGCATGCTTTTTGCCTTGCGATTGAGAAGCTGCTTGCCTTGGAGGTTCCAGAGCGCGGGCAGTATATTCGGGTTTTATATTGCGAGATTGGCCGCATATTGAACCATATTATGAATGTGACGGCCCACGGCATGGATGTGGGGGCTTTGACCCCTATTCTCTGGGGATTTGAGGAGCGCGAGCTGCTCATGGAATTTTACGAGYGGGTTAGCGGTGCCAGGCTTCACGCCAATTATTTCCGGCCCGGCGGCGTTCATCAGGATCTGCCCGAGGGGCTGAGTGATGATATTCTGCGCTGGTGTGATAATTTTCCCAAAACCATGGATGATATTGAAACGCTGGTGACAGAGAATCGTATTTTCAAGCAGCGTAATGTGGATATTGGCAAAGTATCCGCCGAGGAATGTTACGCCTTGGGCTTTACCGGCCCCATGCTTCGGGGGTCTGGCGTGGCATGGGATTTGCGCAAGGCGCAGCCCTATGATGTCTATAATGACATGGATTTTGATGTGGTTGTCGGCAGAAACGGGGACTGTTATGACAGGTTCGTCCTGCGCATTGAGGAAATGTATCAAAGCATGCGGATCATTCGCCAGTGTATTGAAAAAATGCCGAAAGGTGATGTGCTTTCTGCGGATCATACGGTGACGCCGCCAAGGCGTGACAAGATCAAGACATCTATGGAAGCCTTAATCCAGCATTTTAAACTTTATACCGAAGGCTTTAAAGTCCCGGAAGGCGAAGTTTATGCCGCTGTTGAAGCACCGAAGGGGGAATTTGGTGTCTATCTGATTTCGGACGGTAGCAACAAGCCTTACCGCTGTAAAATCAGAGCGCCGGGCTTTGCGCATTTGCAGGCGATGGATTATGTAGCGAAGGGTCATATGCTGGCGGACGTGCCCGCATTGATGGGTTCTTTTGATATTGTTTTCGGAGAGGTTGACCGATGAACATCAGTGTAAGAAACGCGGAAACTTTCGAATTTACGCCCGAAAATTTAAAATTTGCGGCGGAGCAGTTGGCGAAATATCCGACCAGCCGCAAACAAAGTACCGTGATGCCGCTTTTGACAAAGGCGCAAGAGCAGAATAACGGCTGGATTTCCGTTCCGGTGATGGAATATATCGCCGATATGCTGGAAATGCCCTATATCCGGGTGCAGGAGGTCGTGACTTTTTACACCATGTACCGGCAAAAACCGGTCGGCAAGCATGTGATTGAGGTCTGCACCACGACGCCCTGCTGGTTGCGGGGTTCGGACGATGTTGTCGCGGCCTGCAAGGATGAATTGGGGATTGGCTTTGGCGAAACCACTGCTGACGGCGAATTTACCTTGCTGGAAGTGGAATGTGCGGGCGCATGCGTTAACGCGCCGGTCATTGCCTATAAAAAAGAATATTACGAAGATCTGGATAATGACAGCACCCGAAAGTTCATCAAGGCCATAAAGAATGGCGATATTATCGCGCCCGGCCCGCAAACGACCGATCGTCATAAATCGGCCCCAGAGGGCGGCCCGACCACCTTGAAAGAATTTTGTGCTACGCAGGGAGGGGACAGCTGATGCTCGCAGATAAGGATCGTATCTTTACCAATCTTTATGGTTATCAAAGCTGGCRGCTTGACGCGGCSAAAAAGCGCGGCGACTGGGATAATACCAAAAATATCATTGAAAAAGGCGTTGACTGGATTGTCAATGAAATGAAGTCTTCCGGCCTTCGCGGGCGCGGCGGCGCGGGTTTTCCCACAGGATTGAAATGGTCATTCATGCCACGGGAATCAGATGGCCGGCCTCATTATCTGGTGGTCAATGCCGACGAGGGCGAGCCGGGCACCTGCAAGGATCGGGAAATCATGCGCCATGATCCCCATAAGCTGCTCGAAGGTTGTCTTGTGGCGGGTTTCGGCATGCGGGCCGAGGCCGCCTATATCTATATTCGCGGTGAATTTGTCCATGAAGCGGATGTTTTGGACGCGGCAATAGAAGAAGCTTATGCGGCCGGATTAATCGGGGAAAATGCCTGCGGCACCGGATATAAGTTTGATATTTATGTCCACAGGGGCGCGGGCGCCTATATTTGTGGCGAAGAAACCGCGCTGATCGAAAGCATCGAAGGCAAAAAAGGTCAGCCCCGTCTGAAACCGCCTTTCCCCGCCAATGTGGGGCTTTATGGTTGTCCGACGACGGTGAATAATGTGGAATCCATTGCGGTTGCGCCCACCATTCTGCGGCGGGGCGGCGCATGGTTTGCGGGTCTTGGCCGCGAGAATAATACCGGCACCAAGTTATTTTGTATTTCCGGTCATGTGAATAACCCCTGTAATGTCGAAGAAGAAATGGGTATCCCGCTAAAGGAGCTTATCGAAAAGCATGCGGGCGGCGTTCGCGGCGGCTGGGATAATCTATTGGCGATCATTCCGGGCGGCTCATCTGTTCATATGTTGCCGAAGGATGTTTGCGATACCGTATTGATGGATTTTGACAGCTTACGCGCCGAAGGCTCAGGGCTTGGTACGGCGGCGGTGATTGTCATGGATAAATCAACGGATATTGTCAGGGCCATCGCCCGGCTCGCGGCCTTTTATCACCATGAAAGCTGCGGTCAATGCACGCCGTGCCGCGAGGGCACTGGCTGGATGTCGCGGATTATGGATCGTATGGTCACCGGCGAGGCAGAACTTGCCGAGATTGACCTGCTGCTTGATGTCACAAAGAAAATTGAAGGGCATACAATTTGTGCGCTTGGAGATGCTGCGGCATGGCCCATACAGGGCTTGTTTCGCCATTTCCGGCCCGAAGTGGAACGCCGTATTCTAGAATATAAAAAGAGCCGAAATGCAGCTTGAATCCAAAATGCAGCTTGAATATAGACAAGTGTGGAGTTTACATAATGCCAACGCTTAAAATTGATGGAATAGAGGTAGAGGTCGAAGGCGGGACAACTGTCCTTCAGGCCTGCGAAGCTGCGGGTATTGAAATCCCCCGTTTTTGCTTTCATGAACGCCTGTCCATCTCTGGCAATTGCCGGATGTGCCTTGTGGAAATGGAAAAGGCCCCAAAGCTGATCGCGTCCTGTGCCATGCCAGCCGGCGAGGGTATGATCATTCATACCAACAGCGATAAGGTTAAACGGGGCCGCGAAGGGGTGTTGGAATTTACCCTGATGAACCACCCCCTTGATTGTCCGGTTTGTGATCAGGGCGGCGAATGCGATCTTCAGGATCAGTATATTGCCTATAGCGGTGATGATGCCCGCTACGAAGATGCCCGCCGAATTGTTGCGAAAGAAGATTTTGGCCCCTTGGTGAAGACGGTGATGACGCGCTGCATTCATTGTACGCGCTGCGTGCGGTTTGCGGATGAAATTGCGGGGGTTCCGGCCCTTGGCGGTATCGGGCGCGGCGATCATATGGAAATTACCACTTATCAGGAACAGCCTTTTGCCTCGGAGCTTTCCGGCAATGTGGTTGATCTTTGTCCCGTTGGGGCCTTGACCAATAAGCCTTATGCGTTTTCTGCGCGGCCCTGGGAATTAAAATCCACAGAAACCATTGATGTTCACGATGCCATGGGCTCAAGCATCCGCGCCGATGCGCGGGGCCGGGAAGTGATGCGGTTTTTGCCTCGGGTTCATGAAGATGTCAACGAAGAATGGATATCCGATAAAACACGCCAAGCCGTTGATGGCTTGAAATATAACCGCCTTGATCAACCCTACGTGCGCCGGGACGGAAAATTACAGCCCGCTTCATGGGATGAAGCTTTTGAGGCTATTTCTGCGAAATTGAGCGGCCTGAAAGGCGATAAAATTGCGGGCCTTGTCGGCGATTTATGTGATCTGGAAACTATGTATGCCCTTAAGGGGTTGATGAATGATCTGGGGTCGAAAACTCTTGAATGCCGTCAGGACGGGGCAAAGTATGGCGGGCGGCACCGGGCCGGATATTTGTTTAATACAGCTATTGCCGGCATTGATGAGGCGGATGCCTGCCTTCTTGTGGGGACAAATCCGCGCAAAGAGGCCGCCGTTTTGAATATCCGTTTGCGCTATCTGGCCAAACGCGGCGTGATCGCCTCAGTGGGCGCGGCGGAGAATCTGACCTACCCAGTGCAGCATCTGGGGGATACGGTTAAGTCTTTGGAAGACCTTCTGGCCGGAAAAGGAAAATTTGCCAAGGCATTGAAAGCCGCCAAGAAACCGATGATTATTCTGGGTGCTGGCGCTGTCGGCCATCCTGATGGCGCGGCTATTTTGAAGCTTGCCCATGATATAGCCGATAAATACGGCATGATCAGCAAGGACTGGAATGGCTTTAATGTTCTTCATCATGCGGCAAGCCGGGTCGGGGCCATGGATTTGGGGCTCACATCTGATAAGGGCATGGACGGTATATTGGACGGGGCGGAAAAGGGCGATATCAAGCTTGTCTTTAATCTGGGTGTCGATGAGATTGATCTGAGCCGTCTTGAAAAAGCYTTTGTGATYTATCAGGGCAGCCACGGCGATGAAGGCGTAAAATACGCTGATGTGATTTTGCCGGGCGTGGCCTATACGGAAAAGCCGGGAACCTACATTAATATGGAAGGCCGCGTGCAGAAAGCGCAAAGGGTTATTTTTGGCCCGGGCGAAGCGCGGGAAGACTGGACGATACTTCGGGCGTTATCAGAAAAACTGGGCCGCGTGCTTCCCTATGATACGATTGCGCAGCTTCGGGAAAAAATGCAGACGGATTATCCGCATTTTTCCATCATAGACCAGACCCCTAACGAGGCTTGGCCAGTGTCTTTTGGTGTTGCGGGCAAGGCATCGGATGTGCCGATCACCAATTTGATTGATGATTTTTATCAGACCAACCCGATCGCAAGATCGTCCAAAGTCATGGCGGAATGCCGTCAGGCTTACGAAGGCGCAAAATTTGAAGCGGAGGCAATGGTAACCAATGGCTGATTTACTTGTCGAATTCTTTCAATGGGGCTTTGGGGTTACACTTGTTCCATGGCTGGCCATAATTCTTGGTATTGTAGTTGGTATTCTCGCGATCGTTTTACCGTTGTTGCTCGTTGTTGCCATGAGCGTTTATATGGACCGGAAAGTATGGGCGGCGATGCAGATGCGGCGCGGCCCCAATGTGGTGGGCCCCTGGGGCTTGATGCAGTCTTTTGCGGATGGCCTGAAACTTTTCTTAAAAGAAACCAKYRWWCYKRYMRSYGYYWRKRAAKKWMWTWWWYWYMYRRMMSMWGMRSYKACYKWYAYTYYRGSYSTWKYKRSCTGGGCGGTTATTCCCTTTGACGCCGGCATGGTTCTGGCAGATTTGAATGTGGGTATCTTATATATATTTGCCATATCATCGCTTGGTGTTTACGGCATTATACTGTCCGGCTGGGCGAGTAATTCGCGTTATGCCTTTTTGGGCGCGCTGCGGTCATCGGCGCAGATGGTTTCCTATGAAGTGTCTATGGGGTTCGTGCTGGTGACGGTGCTGATGTGCGTGGGCTCGCTGAATTTAAGCGATATTGTTCTGGCCCAGAAAGACACCTTTCTGGGCGTGAATGGCTATTGGTTCACGCCGCTGTTCCCCATGATGATTATATTCTTCATCTCTGCTCTGGCCGAAACCAACCGCCCGCCCTTTGACTTGCCTGAGGCTGAAGCCGAGATTGTCGCCGGTTATCAGGTTGAATATTCCTCCATGGCCTTCGCGCTCTTCTTCCTTGGGGAATATGCCAATATTATCCTGATGTGCGCCATGACCAGTATTTTATTCCTCGGGGGATGGTTGCCGCCTTTTGACTGGGAACCTTTATATCTCATTCCGGGCTGGATTTGGTTCTTTGGCAAGATATTCTTCATGTTCTTTGTCTTCGCGTGGGTCAAGGCGACAGTGCCGCGGTACCGCTATGATCAGCTGATGCGTCTGGGCTGGAAAGTATTTTTGCCGATTTCATTGCTTTGGGTCGTATTAACCGGATTATTCTTGTTGTTAACCGACAAGATACCGGCATAAAAGGCCGAGATGAAAGGAAAGATGATATGACACTCCTCAAACACGCCGCCCGAACATTCTTGCTTAGTGAATTTGTCAAAGCCATGTGGCTGACATTCCGTTATATGTTCCGGCCAAAAGTAACCATCAATTATCCCTATGAAAAGGGGCCGCTCAGCCCGCGTTTTCGCGGGGAACATGCCCTTCGCCGCTATGACAACGGGGAAGAACGCTGCATTGCCTGTAAATTATGTGAGGCCATTTGCCCGGCGCAGGCGATCGTGATCGAAGCGGCGGTTGCCGATGACGGCACGCGGCGCACAACGCGTTATGATATTGATATGACCAAATGTATTTACTGCGGTTATTGTGAGGAAGCTTGCCCTGTAGAAGCTATTGTTGAAGGGCCAAATTTTGAATTTGCGACCGAAACCCGCGAAGAGCTTTTCTACAACAAAGAAAAATTGCTAAAGAATGGTGATATGTGGGAACAGGAAATTGCCACGAATCTTAAGCTTGATGCACCATACAGATAAGCCAAAGGGCCTTAGAGGTTAAGAGAGGTTAGACGAAAAATAWGATTTATGCATTATGCTTTTATCTTTTTGCCACCATCACGGTATTTTCCGCGATTATGGTGATATCGAGCCGTAATCCCGTTCATTCGGTATTATATCTCATATTGGCCTTTTTCAACTCGGCGGGATTATTCATTCTGCTTGGCGCAGAATTTATCGCCATGATACTCGTGATTGTTTATGTGGGCGCGGTTGCGGTTTTATTCATGTTTGTTGTGATGATGCTGGATATTGACTATAGCGAGCTGCGCAAAGGCTTTCAGAAATATYTGCCYATNSGGSGGTNTGATTGGTCTGATTTTGCTGGCGGAATTRCTGTTGGTGGGCTTTGGTTGGGGGCTTGGCGGCCCTGTTACGACTGATCCGGCGACGGCGATACCGGCGCTGAATGAAATGTCCAATACCGAAGCCATAGGAAGCCTGCTCTATACCAAATATGCCTTCCTGTTTCAGATGGCAGGGCTGATTTTACTGGTGGCGATGATCGGGGCCATTGTTTTGACCCACCGCGCAAGGCCCGGCGTTAAAAAGCAGAATATTAATGATCAAGTCAGGCGGCGGCGCGGGGATGCCTATGACATTGTAAAAGTCAAACCGGGTCAAGGGTTAGGGTAGGAAAAAAAATGATGGAAATTGGACTTGCTCATTATCTGACCGTTGCCGCCATATTGTTTAGCATTGGCATCTTCGGCATTTTTATGAATAGAAAGAATGTGATTGTTATTTTGATGTCGGTGGAGCTTATTCTGCTGGCGGTCAATATCAATTTCGTGGCRTTCTCATCCTATCTGAATGACATGGGGGGGCAGATATTTACCATGTTCATCCTGACGGTTGCCGCGGGTGAGGCGGCGATTGGTCTTGCCATATTGGTGATCTATTACCGAAATCGCGGCACCATCGCGGTTGAAGACATACATCTGATGAAAGGATAATAATTACATGTATCAGATAATTGTTTTTGGACCTTTTATTGCAGCGATACTCGCCGGCCTCTTTGGACGTCAGCTTGGCGATCGGGGCGCGCAGGTCATCACTTGCGGTGCTTTGGTCATCTCTGCGGTTCTCTCGTGGGTGGCCCTGTTTCAGATTGGCTTTGGCGGTACGGTTGAACATGTGACCATCATGACATGGGTCAGCTCGGGCGATTTGAATTTCAACTGGGCCTTTAAGGTTGATACCTTGACTGCGGTCATGCTGGTGGTGGTTAATACGGTTTCCTGCCTTGTGCATATCTATTCCATAGGTTACATGAGCCATGATCCCCATAAAGCACGTTTCATGGCCTATTTGAGCCTCTTTACCTTTGCCATGCTGATGCTGGTGACGGCGGATAATTTTGTCCAGATGTTCTTTGGCTGGGAAGGGGTGGGGCTTGCGTCTTATCTCCTTATTGGGTTCTGGTATAAAAAACCATCGGCCTGCGCCGCGGCCATCAAGGCTTTTCTGGTTAACCGGGTTGGCGATTTTGGCTTTGCCCTTGGTATCTTTGCCATCTATATGGTGACAGGTTCTGTTGAATTTGATGTTGTCTTTGCCAAAATTCCGGAGCTTCAGGGTCAGACCATTCATTTTTTAGGGATGAATCTGGATCTGATCACGACCATTTGTATTCTGTTGTTCATTGGGGCCATGGGTAAGTCCGCTCAGCTTGGTCTGCATACCTGGCTGCCGGACGCCATGGAAGGCCCGACCCCTGTGTCCGCGCTGATCCATGCGGCCACCATGGTCACCGCCGGTGTCTTTATGGTTGCCCGTACTTCACCTATTTTCGAATATTCACCGGATGCTCTGGCCTTTGTGACATTCATCGGGGCCTCAACCGCTATTTTCGCGGCCACCATTGGCACAACGCAGAATGATATTAAGCGCGTGATTGCCTATTCCACCTGCTCACAGCTTGGTTATATGTTCTTTGCCCTTGGCATATCGGCTTACGGGGCGGCCATATTCCATCTTTTCACCCACGCCTTCTTCAAGGCTCTGTTGTTCTTGGGGTCGGGTTCTGTAATCCATGCCATGAGCAATGAACAGGATATGCGCAAAATGGGCGGATTGCGCAAGAAAATCCCCTGGACATTTGCCATGATGGTTATCGGGACGCTCGCCCTGACCGGTTTCCCGTTCCTTGCCGGATATTATTCGAAAGACATGATCATTGAGGCGGCCTTTGCCTCGGATTCCTCCATGGCGGGCTATGCGTTTTTCATGGGCGTGTTTGCCGCACTTCTGACGTCATTTTATAGCTGGCGTTTGATATTCATGACCTTCTTTGGTGAAAACAGATCCCCTAAATCGGTGCAGGATCATGTCCATGAAAGCGGCAATTGGATGATGGCCCCGCTTTATGTTTTGGCCTTGGGGGCTTTGCTGGCAGGCTTTATCTTCAAGGATTATTTCATCGGCCAGAATTACGAGGATTTCTGGGGCAGCGCCCTATTCCTTAAAGATGCGGCAAATAATGTTATGGAGGCCGCGCATTATGTGCCGGGCTGGGTGATTGCCTCGCCGTTTATCGTGATGGTTCTGGGGTTCCTGATTGCGGTTTATGCTTATATTATCAGGCCCGATATGCCGGCCCGCTTTGCCGGCACCTTCCGTTATCTTTACGCCTTGTCATATAATAAATGGTATATTGATGAGATTTACGACTATCTTCTGGTTAACCCGGCGAAAAAGCTGGGTGTCTTCCTGTGGAAGAAGGGCGATGAAAATATCATCGACCGGTTTGGCCCGGATGGCGCGGCAGCAAGCGTCATGGCTTTGGCGCGTAAATTTCGGGGGCTGCAAAGTGGTTACATCTATCATTATGCCTTCGCCATGCTGATGGGGATCGCCGCTTTTGTTACATGGTTTGTCTTTATTTCCGGGGGAGGAGCAAGCTAATGGAACATTTCCCGATTCTTTCAATCATTACTTTCCTGCCTCTGGTTGGTGTATTTTTTATCTTWATGATCAAGGGCGAAAATGCCGATAAAAGAGCCAAGCATGTCGCTTTGTTCACGACGGTTTTTACCTTTATCGTGTCCTTAATCCTGTGGTTCACATTTGACAAAACCACAGCCGATTTCCAGTTTGTGGAAAAGGCCGCGTGGCTGGGTGATAACATCAATTACCATATGGGTGTTGATGGTATTTCCATATTATTTGTCATGCTGACCACTTTTATCATGCCAATTGTAATCCTGACCGGATGGATTTCGGTCAAAAGCAGAGTGAAGGAATATCTGATTGCCTTCCTGATTCTGGAAACATTAATGATCGGTGTTTTCTGTGCTTTGGATTTGGTTTTATTCTATCTGTTCTTTGAAGGGGGCTTGATCCCCATGTTCCTGATCATCGGGGTATGGGGCGGTAAAAACCGCGTTTATGCGTCTTACAAGTTATTTCTTTATACGTTACTTGGTTCGGTGTTCATGTTGCTGGCCATGATGTATATGTATTTTCAGGCGGGAACCACGGATATTCCGACGTTGATGGCCTATGATTTTGCCATTGATGCCCAGACGTGGTTGTTCCTTGCTTTCTTTGCCTCTTTTGCAGTTAAAGTACCCATGTGGCCGGTACATACATGGTTGCCGGATGCCCATGTTCAGGCCCCAACGGCAGGGTCGGTTATTCTGGCGGGTGTTTTGCTTAAAATGGGCGGTTATGGCTTCTTGCGTTTCTCCCTTCCCATGTTTCCTGTGGCCTCAGTGGATCTGGCGTGGCTGATTTATACATTATCGGTGATTGCGATTATTTATACCTCGCTTGTGGCCTTGATGCAGAAGGATATGAAAAAGATGATCGCCTATTCATCGGTTGCGCATATGGGTTTTGTCACGCTGGGTATTTTTGCCTTTAATGTGCAGGGCATCGAAGGGGCGATTATGGTTATGCTGGCGCATGGACTTGTGGCTAGCGCCTTGTTCCTCTGCGTTGGGGTTATTTATGACAGGCTGCATACCCGCGAGATTGACCGTTATGGCGGTCTGGTGAATATCATGCCCAGATATGCGCTCGTCTTTATGTTCTTTACCATGGCGGCGGTTGGGCTTCCGGGTACCGGTAACTTTGTCGGCGAAATTCTGGTGTTGATTGGCTTGTTCAAAGTGAGTATCTGGGCGGCTTTTTTTGCGACGACAGGGCTTATTCTTGGCGCGGCCTATATGCTGTGGCTGTATCGCAAAGTGGTGTTCGGTGAACTGGTAAAGCAGGATTTGAAGGCTATGCTGGATCTGAACCGTCGTGAAATATTGATTTTCGCCCCCTTGATATTTTTCACCATCTGGATGGGGGTATATCCCTCAACATTTATGGATTTCATGCATGTATCCGTTGAAAATCTTGTTACAAATCATCAGGCCGCGCTTAGTGCGGTTGCTGAAACCATGGCGCCTTAGGGAGAATATGAGATGACTGAAACACTGCTTCCTGATCTGGCTCCGGCCTACGGCGAAATATTCATGGCGATCGGTGCCATGGCTCTGTTGATGCTTGGTGTTTTTCGGGGCAATAAATCGACAGAGCTTGTCTCTCTTCTAGCAGCTGCGGTGATGATTATTACGTTAATTATTACGGTAACATGGAATAGCGCAGCGGTTTATACTTTTGAAARTATGTTCGTGGTTGATCGATTTACTTCTTTCATGAAAATACTGGTTCTGGTGGCGTCTGCCTTGGCGGTGTTCATGTCCATGCAGTATTTTAAAGATGAGAAAGAAGAACGATTTGAATATCCCATTTTGGTGCTGCTTGCCACATTGGGTATGATGGTTATGATTTCGGCCAATGATCTGATGTCTTTATATATGGGGCTGGAACTGCAATCCTTAAGCCTTTATGTTTTGGCCTCTATTCGCCGGGACAGCGAACTTGCGACAGAGGCGGGCCTTAAATATTTCGTTCTTGGGGCCTTGTCATCGGGCATATTACTGTTTGGCAGCTCGCTGATTTATGGTTTTGTCGGCAGCACCAATTTCACGGTCATTGGTGAAACCTTGTCACAGGCGAGCCATGGCCCGGATATCGGGGTGATCATTGGAATGGTCTTGGTCTTGGCGGGGCTTGCCTTTAAGATTTCTGCTGTGCCGTTCCATATGTGGACGCCGGATGTTTACCAAGGCGCGCCGACGCCGGTTACGGCTTTCTTTGCCGTCGCGCCAAAGGTTGCCGCATTGGCCCTGCTTGTTCGGGTGCTTTATGTGCCATTTGGGGAATTGTCCGAATCATGGACACAAGTGATTGTCTTTATGTCTCTGGCGTCTATGGTTCTGGGATCGGTTGCGGCCGTCGTGCAGACAAATATTAAACGCCTGATGGCCTATAGCTCTATTGGTCATATCGGTTTTGCACTGGTTGGGCTTGCGGCGGGCAGTCAGGAAGGTCTGCGCGNCTTGGTCATTTATATGGCGATTTATCTGGTGATGAATGTGGGCACCTTTGCCTGTATTCTGGCCATGCGCCGCAAGGATGGTATGGTTGAAGATATCTCCGACCTTGCGGGCCTTGCCCAAACGCGCCCCGCCATGGCGACGGCCCTTGGGATATTCATGTTATCTCTTGCCGGTATTCCGCCGCTTGCGGGTTTCTGGGGTAAATGGTATGTGTTCAAGGCGGTCATCGCGACCGCTGTAGCCGATCCGATGGCGACAAATTACGGCTTGATTACGCTGGCGGTGATTGGGGTGATGGCCAGTGTTATCGGGGCCTATTATTATCTGAATATTATCAAAGTGATGTTCTTTAATGAACCGGAAGGTGAGTTTGTTCTGCAAAAATCACGAAAATTAAAGGCCATTATGGGCGTTTCTGCGGCTCTGATGGTTCTGTTTCTATTGCCGCAAATTAACGCCCCTGTTCTGGAATATGCCAGAATGGCGGCGGCCGCATTGATATCTTAACAACATGGGTTTTCAAAAGTCATTTCCGATGCCCGAAGGTTACGATCTTCGGGCATTTGACATTCTGGATAGTACGAATGTTGAATGCCGGCGCATTGCGGATGCGGGGTCTTCTGGCGCGGGGTTTGCTGGTAATGTCTGGGTTATGGCCGCCGCGCAATCTTCGGGCAGGGGCCGGCGGGGCCGCGCGTGGGTATCCCGGCCCGGGAATCTGTTTGCGTCATTATTATACGCCATTGATTGCGACCTTGCTACGGCTTCTCAATTGTCTTTTGTAACGGCGCTTGCGGTTCGGGATGTGGTTGCAGATATTTTACAGGCCCCGGATATTGTGCGGTGTAAATGGCCCAATGATGTGCTGGCCTGCGGGAAAAAAATCTCCGGTATTCTTCTTGAAACGGCGGGGCAAGATAGCGCAGCGCCATCACATGTGATTATTGGTGTTGGTATCAATGTTGCGCATCACCCTGAAAATGCTCAATATCCTGCGACAAGTTTGACAAGTGAATTGGGAAGAGAAATTGAGGCATCACTTGTTTTAGAGCGGCTTATTCATACGATGGATTTTTGGATAGCCCGCTGGAAAAATCAGGGATTTTCTGTAATCAGGCAAGCTTGGAAAGACAGCGCTCATGGGTTGCGGCAGGAGGTTATCGTCCGTTTGCAGGATGAGGAGATCAAAGGCATTTTTGTTGACCTTGATGAAACAGGCGCACTTATACTTGAGTTCGAAGGCAAAAGACGACATATTACCGCAGGTGATGTTTTTTTCCCGTAAGGATCAATTATGCTGCTAGCCATAGATGCCGGAAATACAAATATTGTTTTTGCCATACATGACGGGGATGAGCTGCGTCATAAGTGGCGCATTTCAAGTTCATCGAGCCGGACTGCCGATGAATATATGGTCTGGTTGACCCAATTGATGAATCTTGAAAATATTTCACCAACCCTCATAACCGGCGCCATCATTGCGACCGTTGTGCCGCAAGCGCTGTTTCCGCTGCAACTCTTGTGCCGGCGGTATTTTAATTGTGTGGCTTTGGTGGTTGGGGAGCCTGAAGTTGAGCTTGGGCTGGAAGTTAAGCTGGATAACCCAAGCGAGGTCGGGGCGGATCGCTTGGTGAATGCAGTTGCGGCCCAGAAGAAATACGGCGGCCCCATGATCATCATAGATTTCGGCACCGCGACCACTTTTGATGTCATTGACGATCAGGGAAATTATTGCGGCGGCATTATTTCGCCCGGCGTTAATCTATCGGTGGAGGCTCTTCATATGGCGGCGGCCAAATTGCCGCGCGTTGCCGTTGAAAATCCGGGAAAAGTCATTGGCACCGGCACTGTTACCGCCATCCAGTCGGGCATTTTTTGGGGCTATGTCAGTCTGGTAGAGGGACTGGTGCGGCGGATCAAACAAGAATACGGCCAAAAGAATGGGGAGCAGAATATGAAAGTGCTGGCAACGGGCGGCTTAGCGCCTTTATTCGATGRGGAGATCAGCGAAATAGAGACTGTTGATCAGGAATTGACCACCTATGGTCTTTTTGAAATTTATAGCCGGAACCAATAAAATATATGTCATTATCCAAACGTAAAGATACCTTACATTTCCTGCCCCTCGGTGGGTCAGGTGAAATTGGCATGAACCTGAACCTGTATAAAACCCAAGGTAAATGGTTGATGGTGGACTGCGGCATTTCCTTTGCCGATGATTATCTGCCGGGCATTGACCTGATCATGCCGAATACCAGCTATATTGAGCAACGAAAAGACAAGCTTCTGGGGCTGATCATTACCCATGCCCATGAAGATCATGTGGGCGCATTGGCGCACTTATGGCAACGCTTTCGTTGTCCGGTTTATGCGACGCCTTTCACCATGATCCTGATCCGGCTTAAACTTGCCGAGGCGGGGTTGCTGGATGACGTCCCTTTGATTGAGGTGCCGCTGGAAGGTCAAGTGACAATCGGGCCTTTTACCGTTGATTTTCTGTCTTTGACCCATTCCATACCAGAACCCAACGCGCTTTTGATCACAACAGCGCTGGGCAGTATATTTCATACGGGGGACTGGAAACTGGATCCGGAACCGCTGCTGGGGGAAAAAACAGATGCGGATAAAATGATCAGGGTAGGGGACGAAGGCGTTCTGGCATTGGTCTGTGATTCCACCAATGTTTTTAATGAGGCATCTTCTGGCTCAGAAGGCAAGGTTCGTGATAATATCAGCCAAATGCTATCCTCCAAGAAGGGCAAAATATTTTGTGCGACCTTTTCATCTAATGTGGCCCGTGTCGATACATTGGCGCAGGCCGCAAAAAATAATGGCCGTGAAGTCTGTCTTGTCGGACGATCATTGAAGCGCAATGTTGCGGCGGCTAAAGAGGCCGGGTACCTTAAAGATTTCCCAAAGATGGTGACCGAGAGCGACGCGGGCTATCTGCCCAATGAAAAAATTCTGTATATCTGCACGGGCTGCCAAGGCGAAGCACGGGCGGCAATGATGCGGATCGCGCAAGGTAATAATAAGGACGTGGTGATTTCGCGGGGGGACACGGTGATATTCTCGTCCAAAATCATCCCGGGAAATGAGCAGCTGCTGGGCCGGTTGCATAACAGCCTCGTGGAAAAAGGCGCCGAGGTCATTACCGAAAAAGATGCCTTTGTCCATGTTTCCGGCCACCCGGGGCAGGCGGAATTGACGCAGATGTATGATTGGATCCGGCCTGAAGTTCTGGTTCCTGTTCACGGCGAATATCGCCATTTGGTGAAACAGGCAAAACTCGGCAAAGCGCATGGTATTCCAAAAACGATCGTTCCGAAGAATGGTACTTTAATTCGGCTTGCGCCGGGACCGGTGGAAATTGTTGAAAATGTCCCTGTGGGCCGATTGGCACTGGATGGAAAATTTATCATTCCGAGCGAAGATAATGCCATTGTGACCCGTCGGCGTATACTTTATAATGGCGCGCTCGTGGTATCATTGGTTGTTGATGGGCAAGGCATGTTTCTTGCGCCGCCAAAAATAACCAATTTGGGTAATCCAGAGGGCGGGGGAGAGGCCTTTGACGATGTCATCACAGAAGCGGTGCTTTCGGCAGCAAAATCATTGACCGGCAAGCAGCGGGCAGATAAAAACAAACTGGCAGAGGCCGTTCGCGTTTATGCGCGCAAGGCCGCCAAAAATTATACCTATAAAGAAACCGGGCCGATCACAACGGTTAATATTACTCAAATCGAAGGTAAGAAAGAATAGACTATGATTGGAAAGTTGAACCATGTGGCCATTGCGGTCAATGACCTTGATGCGGCGATAGCCCTTTACCGTGATACGCTCGGGGCAAAAGTGTCTGATGCGGTAGAGCAGCCTGATCATGGGGTCGTGACCGTATTTGTGGAATTGCCAAATACAAAAATCGAACTGCTGTATCCTTTGGGGGATCAATCGCCGATTAAGGGCTTTCTTCAGAGGAATACATCCGGCGGCGTTCATCATATTTGTTATGAAGTCGAAGATATTTATGCGGCGCGAGATAAGCTGCTTGCCGATGGGATGCGTATTTTGGGCAGCGCAGAGCCGAAAATAGGGGCGCATGGCAAGCCCATCTTGTTTTTGCACCCGAAAGATTTTTGCGGAACGCTTGTAGAGTTGGAAGAGATATAAAATGACAATTGCAAATCACTTGGTCGTTTTTCTAGTTTGCTGGTGGCTGGTATTTTTTATGGTGTTGCCATGGGGCGTGAAGGGCCATCACGAAAGTGATGAAGAGTATGAGGCCGGCATCGTCGAACCAGGATCACCGGTCAAGGCTAATATTGGCAAGAAAATGTTGATCACAACGGGGATTACCCTTGTTGTATGGGGCATGATTTGGGCTGTGATATCATTTGAACTTATTTCTTTGAATTAGGGTATTTAAAATTATTTCTTAAATTTTATGGCCATAAAATGAATTTTTCATGGAACATTCATTTTATTTTTGAGAAATAATCATTTGTGATAAAAATGTTCTTTTTGTATTTGAATCCGGGTATTTCCTTGAAATAAAACGTTTTTTTCTGACCTGCCCTTATGTTGCATTAATACCACAGTGTGTCTTTTTTGTTTGAGCTAAGTCTTTGTAAAATAAAGATAATTTTTCCCTTGATTTTAATCTGATTAGCCTTAAATATAGCTGTGAGAGATGTTCTTGGTGTAGGAATATCTTTCAAGCCCTTCGTGGGCGTTTCCTCCCTAGACTTGGGCCACTCTTTCGAGAGTGGTCTTTTTTTTATGGGCCTTTCTTATGGGTATAGTTGCGGCGATAAAAAATCTGCATGAAAGATTTCACAGCTCCCTTGACCCTATGGGAATTTGAGGCCATAAATCACGTCTTGTTATAAAATATATAATTGGGGTATGTCCAAAATACTTCTTTAGGAATAAAGTCATGACCGAATTCAAGCAGCGCATTTTTTCCGGCGTTCAGCCTACGGGCAATTTAACCCTTGGCAATTATCTTGGGGCGATCCGCAATTGGGTGGCTTTGCAAAAAAACTATGAAAGCATTTTCTGCGTTGTCGATTTGCACGCCATAACCGTATGGCAGGATCCGGCTGCGCTGCGTGATGCAACGCGAGAGGTCGCCGCAGGCATGATAGCCAGCGGCATTGATCCCAGGGAATGTATCATTTTTAATCAAAGCCAGGTTCCGGGACATGCGCAGCTTGCATGGATTTTCAACTGTGTTGCGCGGATGGGCTGGCTTAACCGCATGACCCAGTTCAAGGATAAAGCCGGTAAAAACAAGGAACGGGCCAGCGTTGGTCTTTATGTTTATCCTGATCTGATGGCGGCCGATATTTTGTTATATAAGGCCACCCATGTTCCTGTGGGCGAGGATCAGAAGCAACATCTTGAACTGGCCCGTGATATTGCTCAGAAATTCAACAGTGATTATGGCGTGGATTTTTTCCCTATTGTAGAGCCACTAATATTGGGAGAAGCAAAACGAGTCATGTCATTGCGGGACGGAAATGCAAAAATGAGCAAGTCCGATCCGTCAGAAAACAGCCGGATTAATCTGACCGATGACCGGGATACCATTGCTAAAAAAATCAGGAAAGCGCGAACAGATAGCGCATCAATAGGCGGAACAATTGAGGAAATGGACGATCGCCCTGAAGCGCGAAACCTGATCAATATTTTTGCGGCCCTGAGCGATAAAACGGCGGCTGATATTTGTGCGGCGTATGACGGGCGGGGTTTTGCGGCATTTAAAAATGATCTGGCGGAGTTAAGCGTTTCTGTTTTAGGGCCAATAACAGAAGAGATGAAACGCCTTACGGATGAAAAAACCTATATTGATCAAGTTCTTAAAAGTGGCTCGGAAAAAGCCCGCGCCCTGTCAGATCCGATTCTGAAAGATGTTCATAATATTGTAGGGTTCTTGCAATCTTGATGCTAAGCTATTATCTTTAAGAACGTCACTTGTGGAGAGGGATAACCGATAGGGTGAAAACGATGACCAAGATTGTAAAAATATTTTTTGTATTGAGTATGGTTGGGTTAATGTCTGCCTGTAGTAACACATTCAGGTCTGATGTATCGCGGTTCCATGAACTTCCCAAGCCTCATGGCGAAACGGTTTCGATTGTACCGTCTGATCCGGCAAAAGCGACGAGCCTTGAATTTGCATCATATGCCAATATTGTAGGGTCCTACCTTTCCAAACAGGGCTATGTGCCAGCGGGTGATGGTAAGGCTGATTTGATTGTTGAACTGGATTATTCTGTTGATGACGGCAAGGTATTGGTCAGAAGTAGCGGGTCTGGTTTTTCCTTTGGATATGGGTCTTATTTCTATAATCCCTATTGGTATTCGCCTCATTGGGGTTATTTTGGGGGCTATGGAGGTTATGGGGGCTATGGAGGTTATTATGGCTCGGAGATAAGGTCTTATGTTAAATATACGCGTAAGCTCAGCATGATTATCAGGCCAAATATTGACGGACAGAGAAACTTGTTTGAAGGCACCGTAGAAAGCAGAGGCCGTAGTAAAGATTTGCCGAAGCTTATGCCACATATGGTTCAATCGCTTTTTACCAATTTCCCTGGAACAAATGGTTCTACAGACAGAGTGGTTATAGAATTAGACAAAAACTAGTCTGAAAGCCTTAAATCTCAGGCAGAAGTTAAAGGCGGATGACATGTGGGCTAGACTTAAGCGAATATTCGGTTGGCTGCAGGAAAGAATTACCTGGAAAATAGGCCGAAGAATTCTGGCAGGACTTACCCTGTTTGTCTTTTTCTATTATTTAATTGGCATGGTCATCGTTGAGAATATTAATGATGACAAGGACTATGCCGCGCACAGCCTCGAAGATACGAGCATTGGCAGCCACGCTGTGGCCATGTCAGCGGCCATGATAGACCGGGAGGTAAATCAACATTCCTGGATTTCCAATGACCCCTGGTTTAAACCGGGGGCCCTGCTTGATAATATGGCGCATTWCCAAAAGGGCATTATTTCTGCCAATGCCATCTTTGCCATAGAATTAAAAGACCAGCTCAGCCGTACCCGTGGGTCAAGTCAGGTTGATAAGGAACTACARGATGTGGCAAGCGGTATAAATTATGCGCCCGACAGATGGTATTGGGATCCTTCTGTGTCCATCTTTCTTTTCGKRGCCCCTGCAGAAAAACAATATAACAGTGCGCTTARAAAATTGAAAAGCTATAATCAAAGGCTGGCCATTGGCGAGGCGGTTTTTGAAAGGCGCACAGACAATCTTCTGTCAACATTGGATAAATTTTCCCTTGATATAGGATCAGCATCGAATGAGATTGCCCAGAAAATTGACAATGGTATTGGGTGTGTTCTTGATACTAAGGCCGATGACTTATTCTACAATATCAAGGGACGAACCTATGCTTATTGGTTATTGTTAAAGGGCCTAAGGCTTGATTTTGAAAAGGTTATTGCAGATAAAGATGTGGGAAATAGCTGGAACCAGTTGGCGCAAAGCCTGTCGGCTGTGATTGACCTTGATCCGATGATTATATCCAATTGTGATACGGATGGCTTCTTATTCCAAAACCATATTGCGGCCCAAGGGTTTTACCTGCTTAGGGCGAGAACCCAGTTAAAAGAGATCACAAATATCCTGCTAAAATAAATTTTTGTTGTCAATTTTCTATTTTGAGTGGCAAGATAACAATAGAAGGTTCGTTAGAAACCTAAATTGACCTAAAATAACAATGAGGTTATGCATGACCGCTCAGGATGAAAAGTGGAAATTTTTGGTGATTGCGGATGATACACCGGAATTTAAAAAAGTTCTTCGGCTGGCCTCTTTGCGTGCTAAAAAAGTCGGCGGGAATATTGTAATGATGCGGATCATTCGCCCCAGTGAATTCCAACATTGGATGGCCGTTCGGGACATCATGGAAGAAGAGGCCATGCAAGAAGCGCAGGCCATGATGGATAAATTCGCAGAAGAGATAAAGTTAATTTCCGGCCTTGATTGTGAACAAGTGATTTGTAAAGGTGAGCCGGGTGAAGTCATCGCGGAATATATTAAAAAAGATCAGGATATTCATATGCTGGCACTTGGGGCGAATGTGGATGGTGATCCGGGGCCTCTTATTAAAGCATTCCGTGAGGAATTGTTGAATGTTCTGCATATGCCGGTTCTTGTGGTTCCCGGAAATATGACGGAAGCGGAAATCAAGAAATTCGTTTAATTTCGGACAATCTCCTATAATTAAGTAATTTTGCCCTTGATTTTAACCGCAACACTTGCCATTTATATTCTACCCTTAAAGCAGTAGGAAGAATATATGTTTATCCAGACCGAAATGACCCCGAATCCAGCCACCTTGAAATTTATTCCGGGGGAAACCGTGATGGCGCAGGGRACGGCWTTYTTTGAAAATAGTGAGGAGGCYGAAAACTCACCCCTCGCGACACGTCTTTTTGCCATTGAAGGTGTATCAGGCGCGTTTTTCGGTTTTGATTTTATCTCGGTGACGTTAAGTGATCAGAACTGGGRTGATAAAAAAACAGAAGTGYTMGGGGCCATWATGGCGCATTTCTCGTCAGGCGAGCCTGTGGTTTCCGAGACGTCATCCGCCCCTGCGCCGGAAATGGATGAAAACCCGGAAGATGCGGAAATTATCGCCCAGATCAAAGARCTTCTTGATGCCCGSGTYAGGCCGGCAGTGGCCCGTGATGGCGGAGATATCACCTTTCAYGSCTAYACRGAGGGAAAGGTTTWSCTTCGGATGCAGGGGGCTTGCGCAGGCTGCCCAAGTTCAACGGCAACCTTGCAATATGGCATTCAAAACCTGCTGAAACACTATATYCCCGAGATCGAGTCTGTTGAGGCTGTCTAGTTCAYTTTAAYTCGTCATTTAACRAAAAACGGCARYCCGAACCAATACCATCTTTTATCCGGGCCGGGCATGGTGCAGTTAATTCTGCTGCGGCCCTTGGGCAGGGGCAGATCAAACCTCACCTCTACCCTGTTCTTGCCAATACGGGTGATGTTGGCGGCTTTGCCCAAATGGGAGGGGTAGCAGCTCATGGCGGATAGGCCGCGTATATTTTTCTCAACGGTAAAGCCTATTTGCGGTGGGTTTTCTTTGATGACCGGACTGATGGGCAGAATGTCATAAGCTGGCAAGGCCCTTGCGTTCACGATCAAACGAAACCGGTCCATATGGGAATATTTCTCATTGAGCGCAAAACGCGGCAAGCCAAAGAGATTGCTATGGCTGCTGGCACCGCTGGAAAATTGACCAAAGGCAGCYTTAATATGCATTTCCTTCARAATATTTTSCAGCATWGGGCTGAATTCGCCGTAAGGATAAGCGAAAATATCMGGGAAACTGCCGAGTTCYTTTTCATARATAGCCGTTGCCGTTGCAATATCTTTTTTGGCTTGTTCCGTGGTCATATAAGAAAGATGGTCATGGGTATGGCCATGATGTCCAATGCTGACCAAGGGGTCGCTTGCCATATCCCGTAACTGCTGCCAGGTCATATAATTGGCGTTATTTTGACTTACAGGTTTGGTCGAGACGAATAGGGTAAAAGGGAAATTCGCGGCTTTTAACCTTGGCCAGGCATGTTGAAATATGGACAGATAGGCATCATCAATGGTGATGGCAATTGTGCGGGGCGGTAATTTTACTTTATTTTTAAGGGCCGTGACGATGTCATCAAGGGGGACAATATTGTWTTTTTCTTTTTTCAGCTCTGCCAGATGGGCGTCAAATTGCGGTAAAGTGATATTGGTGGTGGGGTATTTTTCTTCGCCGAATCTATGATACATGAGAATGATAGCGGAATCTTCAGCCTGTTCAGCTTTTGAAAATTCGGGAATGGCAAAGGAAGAGGCCATAATTATGATTGTATAAAATATAAATGATAAGCTGTGATTGACAAGGTTAAACATTACATTCCCTGAAATTAGATTATTGCAATTGAATCATTTTATAATTTTGTAATGAGTTGACTATAGCAGGATATTTTTAAAAGAAAATCTTCTTTGTCAGTCAGAATAATGGTTTAGAAATATGTTAAGATATGAGATATATAAAAGAGATCCATTGTAAAGGCTAGGATAACAGATGACGCAAGATATACTTTCCGACCGGGATATGAACGTGATCTTCAGGGACGCCCATTCTTTCACAGGATGGCAGGATATGCCCGTTTCAGAAATTACCATTCGGGCCATGTATGATCTTTTACGGCTGGGGCCGACAAGCCTTAACTGTTCGCCGGCCCGATTTGTGATTGTCAGAAGTGCTGACGCCAAGAAAAAATTGGCCGATTGTGTCAAAGCCGCCGCAAAGGGGCTGGTCACGGCTGCGCCTTTTAGCGTTATTATTGGCTGTGATGCGAATTTTTACGAAAAAAAGGATGATTTATTCACCCATTATCCTGGGGCAAAGGGCCTGTTTAAGGAAGATGAGGCATTTGCGCAGGAAGAAGCCTTTCGCAGCAGCAGTATTCAAGGGGGCTATTTAATCATTGCCGCCCGCGCGCTGGGTCTTGATTGCTGCCTCATTCCGCATATTGATCAGGGTAAGGTGAATGACGCTTATTTCAAGAATACGTCGTGCCGGGTGAATTTTATTTGCAGCATGGGTTATGGTGATGCGGCTGGTATGACCGCCCATGATTATTGCCTGTCTTTTGATGAGGCGTGTGAAATAGTTTGATAATACTTGCCCTTGATTCCGCCCTGACCTCCTGCTCCGCAGCGGTGATAAAAGACGGCAAAATAATCTCCGAATTATTTGAGGATAGAATGCGCGGGCAGGCGGAACGTCTGGTGCCAATGTGTCAGGAGGCCTGCGATAAAGCCGGTGTGAGTTTTGAGGATTTAACCGCCATAGCCGTAACGCGCGGCCCCGGAGCCTTTACCGGCGTGCGTATCGGGCTTGCAACGGCCAAGGGGCTCGCCCTTGCTCTCGGACTGCCGCTTATGGCGGTCACAACATTGGAAGTCGTGGCCCAGAATTTAATGCAGAATTTGATGCGGAATTTGACTAAGGCGTATAGGGGACGTGCGGCGATTGCGATTGATGCCCGAAGGTCGGAAGTTTATTTGCAGATTTTTGATATAACGGGCAGCGAGCCGCTGCCTGTGTCGGAGCCGGCAGCGGTGCCCCTAACGGAAATATCTGATCATCTGGATGAAAAACTCACGCATTTAGAGGGCACTGGCGCGGATTTGCTAAAGCCGTATCTTGCTCCGGAATTCATGCAGAAGATTGCGTTTCCCGCCATGTCAAATCAACCAAATGCGGGCAGGGTTGGCCTTATTGCTGCAAAGAGGTTTAAGSCGGGAGAAAWTCCGGATAAGGTTGCGCCTTTATATCTGCGGGCGCCGGATGCGGTGGCGGCAAAACCCGTAACCTATGCTTTCCAGAATAAATGACGATTTCTTGCGCCGTATATGATGGCTTTTCCAGAGGCATAACCGCCGAGAAACTGTCCGAAATCCACAGGCTGTCCTTTCAAGGTTCTGCCGAGCAGGTCTGGACGCCAGCRGAAATATCATCTTTGTTGCTTAATCCGGATACGCGGGCCATGACCATATGGCAGAATGCACAAGWGACCGGTTTTCTGATGTGGCGTCAGGCGAGGGAAGAGGCTGAGATACTCACGCTTTGTATCTTGCCGGCATGGCGCACGCAGGGCATGGGAAGTCAGATATTGCAAGAATTTTATCTTTTGGCCGCAAAGAATAAAATCGCAGAAATTTTTCTTGAGGTCAGAGAAAATAATGCCGCCGCGATCAGCCTCTATGAAAAAAACGCCTTTAAAGCTGTGGGCCGGCGGAAAAATTATTATAGCGATAAAGACGCATTGATTATGAAATATATTATGAAATAAAGCTAAAAATTAAAGACAAGAAGTAATATAAATATTATATTATAGACTTCTTCTATTCATTTCCCGCCAGCCATGAAAAAATTTGGAATCAAAAGGGATAATGTGTATAGTTGGGAAAAATATTAAAAAGCTAACAGGGTAATATAATATGTCGTCAGAGATTGAACAGATGTGCATTGAAAAGGGCATGCGGATGACGGATCAGCGCCGGGTAATCGCCAAGGTTCTTTCGAAGGCGAATGATCACCCTGATGTGGAAGAGGTCTATCGGCGTGCCATCGATATTGATTCCCGCATCAGTATTGCAACCGTTTATCGTACCGTACGTCTTTTTGAAGAGGCCGGAATTCTGGAACGTCATGACTTTCGTGTGGAAAGCGGTGAAAACAGGGCCAGGTTTGAGCTGGTGAGCGAAATGCACCATGATCATCTGATCGATGTTGAAGGCGGCGAAGTCATTGAATTTCATGACAAGGAAATAGAAGAGCTTCAGAAAAAAATCGCCGAAAAGCATGGCTATAAGCTGGTGGATCACCGTATGGAGTTATATGGTGTGAAGATCAGGTGATGCCATTCGGTAATTGCAAAGTCCTTGCATATCTTCTATGACAATGCCCAAACCTTTTATTATAAGATATTGGGTTATTGGTCGTACAAATTTTATAAAGGCAGAAAATAAAAAAACATATGAGAGAATATTACAGAATACYCAAGACGCTTGTTTTTTTTGCTGTGTTGTTACCGCCGACCATTATCTTCAAGAAATTAAAATTTCCGGGCTATAAGGCATGGCCGCATCTGGTTCAYCGGTCGATTTGTTATTCTTTGAATATTAAAGTAAGCAAGGTTGGCGAACCGTTAGAGGGACCCCCAACTTTATTCGTATGTAATCATGTGTCATGGATTGATATTATCGTTTTAGGCCATATTATAAAAGGTTGCTTCATTGCCAAGAAAGAAATGATTGACTGGCCAATATTAGGGTATTTATCCTCACTTCAACGGACAATTTTTATTGATAGAGGGCGCCGATCGGATGTTGTGGAACAAAGAAAGGAAATGCAGGATAGAATGCATAATGGGGATAATCTGATCCTGTTTCCCGAAGGTACGACATCTGATGGTGGCAGGGTATTGCCCTTTAAAAGTTCATTATTTGGTGTTACAGAAACAGCCATGCATTTACAGCCAGATGAACATGGGCAGCTTCAGGAATTGATGGTGCAGCCGGTAACTGTGGTGTATAAAAGGATCAATAATATGCCGACCATCCGGGCTAACCGGCCCAATGTTGCATGGTATGGTGATCTTGAAATGGGGCCGCATTTAAGAGGCGTGCTGAATTTATTGAAAGTGGAAGTGGAAGTGCATTTCCACGAACCTGTTTCCCGTAACCTGTTTAAAACCCGTAAAGAATTATCCGCATATTGTCAGCGAACCATTGAAAATCGATTGTTAAGTTCCCTGCGGGGAAAGTTTAACTGATGCGGAATGGAATATATTAATGAGTTTGCCCCCTAAAAAATTATATATCAAAACGTATGGTTGCCAGATGAATGTCTATGATACAGAACGTATGGTCGATGTCATGGGGCATGAAGGGTATGAGGTTACGGATGCCCCGGATGACGCGGATCTTGTTATATTGAATACATGTCATATTCGGGAGAAGGCTGCAGAAAAAGTATATTCTGATATTGGTCGCCTGCGGGTAATGAAGGAAAAACAAGCCAAAAAAGCGGAGGCTTCAGGCCGGGAAAGTAAAAAATCCATCCTTGCGGTTGGCGGTTGTGTGGCGCAAGCAGAGGGGGCCGAAATTCAGCGGCGCGCGCCGACAGTGGATATGGTTTTTGGGCCGCAAACCTATCACCGCCTGCCTGAAATGACCGATCAAGCCAATAAAATCAAGAAAACTGGCGGACGTCCCCGTATCGTGGATACGGATCTTGTCGTCAGCGAAAAATTTGAAAGCCTGTCCAAAAAGGCCATTGCTCCGAAAAAAACCGCGTTTTTAACCGTGCAGGAGGGCTGCGATAAATTTTGCACCTATTGCGTCGTCCCCTATACGCGGGGCGGTGAATTCTCGCGGTCATTTGAAGATGTTATGAAGGATGCCCGGAAATTAAATGAGGCGGGCGTGTTGGAAGTAACCCTGCTTGGGCAGAATGTTAACGCCTATCACGGGATGAGCCGCGAAAATGTAGAATGGTCATTGGCCCGTCTGATCCGGCATTTGGCCGATGTAACGGACTTTAAGCGGATCAGATATACCACATCACACCCCCATGATATGACCGATGAGCTGATTGCAATTCATGGGGAGGTCGCGCAATGCATGCCTTATCTGCATTTGCCTGTACAGTCGGGATCCGATAAAATTGTCAAGGCTATGAACCGGCATCATACGATTGCTTCCTATATGAAAATTATTGACTCCATTCGGGCCGTGCGTCCCGATATTGCCCTGTCCGGTGATTTTATCGTCGGTTTCCCGGGGGAGACAGATGCGGATTTTCAGGCGACCATGAAGCTGGTCAGGGAGGTTGACTACGCCCAGGCCTATTCTTTCATGTATAGCGAGCGGCCCGGCACGCCTGCCGCAGGCTGGGAAGATCAGGTCGAAGAACATGTTAAGTCGGAACGGCTTGCCGAGCTTCAGCAAGAGCTTAATCGCCAGCAACGGGCCTTTAATGATAAAAGCGTTGGCAAGGTTATGTCTGTTCTTCTTGAGCGGACGGGCAAGCAGGACTCACATCTTGTCGGGCGAAGCCCTTATATGCAGGCCGTCCATGTGGATGTGGGTGATAAAGCGACCGCTGAGTCGTATTTTGGCCAGATGGTGGATATGAAAATTATAAGCGCGGGCCCCCGTAGCCTCAAAGGTGAGTTTGCGACGTWGATGACGAAATTAAAGACAATCATTCTGGAATTTGAAGATAATGAATATCTGCCTGAACTATACGGCGAACATAATTGCCACCTTGCGCGGATAGAACAAAAGATTGGCGCGAGTTTTACGGTCAAGGGTAATATATTGGCCATCGAAGGGAGCAGGCATGCCCGAGAGACGGCCAGGCAGATCATCGCGGGCCTTCATGAAGATCTGGAACAGGGCGGCAAACTTGCCATGGCTGATGTTGACGGCGCCATTCGCATGGCTGATTTTCTTGATGCCCCCAGGAAAGAGGTTATTCTCGAACGCAAGGATTTTACCAACAAGGAAAATCGAATCCGGACGCGCAATGCGATAATATCGCCGAGGTCGAAAAATCAGGCCCGCTATATTCAAGCCTTGCGCGAAAGTAATATGACTTTCGGACTTGGCCCTGCGGGGACAGGCAAAACGTTTCTTGCGGTGGCCATGGCGGTATCCTGTCTTTTGGAAGGCAAGGTTGAACGGATTGTTTTGACGCGGCCTGCGGTGGAAGCCGGTGAAAAGCTGGGTTTCCTGCCGGGCGACATGCGCGAAAAAGTCGATCCTTATCTAAGGCCGCTTTATGATGCGCTTGGCCAAATGATTTCCATGGAACAGACGGAAAAGAGGCTGGAAAATGGTGATATTGAAGTCGCTCCCCTTGCTTTTATGCGGGGCAGGACTCTTTCCAATGCCTTTGTTATTCTGGATGAAGCGCAGAATACCAGCCCCATGCAGATGAAAATGTTCCTGACCCGTTTCGGTGAAAACTGCCGGATGGTGGTTTGCGGCGACCCCTCTCAGGTGGATTTACCCAACGGCACGCCGTCCGGATTATATCATGCCATGAAAGTTTTAAAGGGGATCGATGATATTTCCTTCATCCAGTTTAACGCGGATGATGTGGTGCGTCACCCGTTGGTGGGGGATATTGTTCGGGCCTATGATCTTGCAGAAGCGAGACAAAGTAAAAAATGATCCCGGAAAATATTGATATAAACCTCCAGTCTGAAATCTGGGCGGAATATTGTCCAGAATATACGGGGCTTATGGAATCTTGTTTTGAACRGATTATAAAATTGGTGCCGGAGGCTGAATTTTTCAAAGATATTTCTCACCTTGAATTAAGTATTCTTTTGACGGATGATCAGAATATTCGCCGGCTCAACAAGGAATATCGCGGTAAGGACAAGGCAACAAATGTTTTGTCATTCCCCTCATTATCTAATGATGATATTCAAAACTATCAAAGGCCGGATTGTGAAATTCCTGAATATCCTGTGGTGCTCGGGGATATTATTTTTGCTTTTGAAACTATAAGAGGCGAGGCTTCAGCGCAGGGTATAAGTTTTTCTGATCATTTCTGCCATTTATTCATTCATGGCATGTTGCATCTTTTGGGATATGATCATGCGGTGGATATAGAGGCTCAGGGAATGGAAGCTCTGGAAAAAGAACTTCTTTTGAAACTATCTATTGACGATCCTTATCAGGATTGAGACAATTGAACTTAATAATTAATATGGTCAGAGGGTCATGAATACAGAAAATAATTCAGTAGAAAATAATTCAGTAGAAAATATCGCAGTAGAAAATATCGCAGTAGAAGAAAAAGCTGTCGAAAATATCATAGGCGATGAACCTCCTTCGCAAGAGAAGGCGGGTTTTTTAAATTGGTTTAAAGGTCTTTGCGTGGCTTTGATACCCGGCCTTATTTCAGATAAGGGCGGTGACGATACGCTTAAAGAAAGCCTGGAAGAGGTTATTGATGAGCTGGAGAATGAGCAATCATCTTTTGGCGAAGAAGAGCGCTCAATCATCACTAACACGCTCGCCTTCAGGAATAAGCGCGTGGATGATATCATGGTGCCGAGAACAGATATTATTGCGATCGATGCCTCTGCAAGCTTTGAAGAGGTTATGGATGTCTTTATCAAGGGAACAACTTCCCGCCTGCCGGTTTACCGGGAGACTCTGGACGAAGTGATTGCCATGGTGCATATCAAGGACGCCTTTCGAGAGTTGGCCTCAATTAAGGCTGGCAACAATACGGATGATTTGGAGGCAACAGCTTTACGGTCCATACAACGGCCCATATTATTTGTACCGCCCTCAATGAAACTGTTCGACCTGCTGACCAAGATGCAGGCAACTCATATTCATATGGCGGTCGTGGTGGATGAATATGGCGGCACGGATGGTCTTTTAACTATTGAGGACCTTGTAGAGCAGATTGTCGGTGATATCGAAGATGAGCATGATGAGGCCGAAGAAGAGCTCCTGCGGGAATTGCAGGGCGGTGACCTTGTCGCCGACGCGCGGCTTTCCATTGAGGCACTAGAAGGCTTTCTTGGCCTTGATCTTTTACCGGATGATCAGGACGATGATGTGGACACCCTGGGGGGGTTATTATTCACGATTGCCGGATATATCCCRAAGGTTGGTGAAATAATCAAAGATAAAAATGGCCTGAATTATGAAATATTGGCCGGTGATGCCCGCAGCATTAAGACGGTGCTGATCAAGCGTCAGGATTTGACCCAGTCTTTAATTAAGGATGTGGAAAAAAACGCGGCTTTATCTGATGATAAATTAAAACAGACCGTACAATAACCACAATGGATAAGGGGAAAATCACTCAAATATTACTTGATTGGCTTGAACATCTCTCAGACCTTCAAAGAATGTGCCTTGTTTTATTGGCAGGGGCTATGTCGGGTTTCTCATTCGCGCCATTTTATTTATTCCCCTTTCTGGCAATAAGTTATCCTCTTCTGTTACTGGTTTTGTTTAAAAGTACCCGCTTCTCTGATGCTTTTTCTTTTGGTTGGTTGTTTGGTTTTGGCCAGTTTTTTGCGGGATTAATATGGATTGCCTCCGCGTTTGAGGTTGATGATCGTTTTCCGGCATGGGTTGGCTATTTTGCTGTCGGCGCTCTTGCCGCCATATTGGCTCTTTTTGCCGGGCTGGTGACGGGGCTTCTTTGGCGGTTGTTCAGACATAAAAACCTGCAAGAAAATTGCCTGCCTATTGTCTTGTCCTTTGTGGTTTTCTGGAATTTGGCAGAATGGCTGAGGGGGCATCTCTTCACGGGATTTCCTTGGAATCTTTCGGGTTATACATGGGGCTTCTCGGACATTATGCTGCAATCAAGCGCCATATGGGGCATATATGGCCTTGGGCTCTTGACCATATTTTTAGCCTGCGTGCCTTATCTTCTTATTCAAATGTCAACGGCGCAGGTAATGCTGAAAAAATCAATCTGGGCCGTTATTTGTACGGGCGTTCTGATCATTGGCGGCATGGTGACATATGGCATGGTTCAGCTGTCGGAACCGACAGTTTTTCATGATGATGTGAAGCTGAAAATAATTCAGGCCAATATCAATCAGAAGGATAAATGGGACAGGGCCAAAAAATCCGATAATTTCATCAAATATCTTGAAATGAGCAAAAGCCCGCCAAAACAAGGCATAACTCATGTTATATGGCCGGAAACTGCAGTGGCATATTTTCTGGATATCGAGCCTTCTCGCCGTTATCTGATTGCGGATATGTTGAATGAGGGTGCGGTATTGATGACAGGCTTTCCGCGCATTAAAAGGCAGCCCGCGCTTCAGGCATGGAATTCTTTTGCAGTTTTTGACCATATGGGCGACGTAAAGCATATCTACGATAAGCATCACCTTGTGCCCTTTGGCGAATATACGCCGGATATTATGAAAAATTCACTCTCCTTTTTAGGCCTCGGTATGCTAGTTGAGGGCTTCTCTTATAGTAAGGGGGCGGGGCTGCAGACGTTTCATGAGGGTTCCGGGCCATCATTCGGCGTCTTGATCTGTTATGAGATTATCTTTCCGGGGGCTGTCGTTGATCAAAGCGACAGGCCGGACTGGTTGTTGAATATTACCAATGATGCGTGGTATGGATCTTTTAATGGCCCTTATCAACATTTGCTGCAAACGCGGGTTCGTGCCATTGAGGAAGGCTTGCCTATTATCCGGTCGGCGGGCACGGGCGTTTCGGCAGTAATTGATGCCTATGGCAGAGTAATCAAGAGCTTGGAATTAAACAAACGCGGCGTTATAATTTCTCAGTTACCCGTTAAGCGGGAGGGGCTTACATTATATTCTCAAAAAGGCAATTGGATCTTCTTCATTTTTATGTTACTGTTATATGGATTAAGCATATTATTCCAGAGGCAATGGACTGCTCGTGCATAAGATAAAGCTTGACCTTATAAGGTTTCGTCTCTAACTGTATGTGAGTAATTCTGGGGCTCGTTAATTTAAGTGTGTATTGAGTAATTAAATAGTTGGAATTAAATATGATTAAGTCAAAACCAGAACCTGTGGACGTCCATGTTGGCTCACGCGTACGTTTGCGCAGAACTTTATTAGGCTACAGTCAGGATAAATTGGGTAAAGCCCTGAAACTGACCTTTCAGCAGATCCAGAAATATGAACGCGGCGCCAACCGGATTGGCTCTAGCCGCCTTTATCAGTTATCACAAATTCTTGATGTTCCCGTGTCCTTTTTCTTTGATGACATGCCAACAGAAATTACTGAAAAAGCTGCGGGTATGTCCGAAAGCGGGGGGCAGTCTTTCGAGATTGGACAATTGTCCCGTCGGGAGACGCTCGAACTTGTCAGGGCATATTATAAAATTCAGGATCCCGCCGTTCGTAAAAAAGTTTTCGAGATGGTTAAAGTGCTTGGTAAGTCCTTTTCCGGTAAATAAGAAGATATGTCATCAGGCATGAGGCTATTAAAACAGGTGCGTACTTTGAATGGTGCGCGCCTTCTTTCGTTATAGCAGAGGCCGCGCGTGCTGTAAGGAACGGGAAATATTTTGAGCGATGTGATCTATAAAATTTGCACCAAAAAAGAATGGGCTGACGTGCTTGATGCGGGTGTTTATGAGGGATCTGTAGATGATAAACGTGATGGCTTCATTCATTTTTCCACGCAGAAGCAGGTAAAGAGAGTCTTGGCAAAATATTTTTCAGGGCAAACAGATCTCTTGTTGCTGGCCATTGATGTTTCTCTTCTCAATCCTTTGAAATTAAAGTATGAAGGTAAGATGGGCGCTGATAAATATCCGCATCTGTATGAGGCGTTATCCCCTTCTGCAGTTCAGGCGCAATATCCTGTTCGCTTGAGTGATACCAATGAACATATAATAGACTATTGAGGGTATTATGGGATTGTATAATTTAATGAAACCGCTGTTGTTCTCGCTCTCGCCTGAACAAGCCCACGGGCTTGCTTTATTTGGCCTGAAACATGGTTTGGTTTCTGCTGACCATCAACGGGATGATGAGATATTATCGACGCATTTATGGGATATGGATTTCCCTAATCCTGTTGGTCTTGCCGCCGGATTTGACAAAAATGCCGAGGTGCCTTGCGCCATGCTTGCGCAGGGTTTTGGTTTTGTCGAAACAGGAACCGTAACCCCAAAGCCGCAGGCAGGTAATCCGAAACCCCGTCTTTTCCGGCTGGTAGAAGATCAAGCGGTTATCAATCGTATGGGGTTTAATAATTTGGGGCTGGACGTCTATGCAAAAAATCTGAAACGGCGAGAAACTTTGGGTAAATGCGGTATTGTCGGAGCCAATATCGGGGCGAACAAAGACAGTGAGGCACCGATTGAGGATTATGTGACCTGTTTGAAGCATTTGCTCGGCATGGCCAATTATTTTACCATCAATATATCATCGCCCAACACGCCGGGGCTTCGTGGATTACAGGGGCGGGATGCGCTTGACGAATTACTGACCCGCCTTGTCGCGGTGCGCGAAGAATCTTCTCCGGCCGGCGTCAAGCCGCCGCTGCTTGTCAAAATTGCGCCTGATCTTGATGCCGCCGGGCTAAAGGATATTGCTGATATCGTCTTAAAGCATAATATTGACGGCTTGATCGTCAGCAATACGACCGTCGCGTTAAAAGAAGGTTTGAAATCAGAATTTTCGGGGGAAGCAGGTGGTTTAAGCGGCGCGCCGCTTTTTGAGTTATCAACGTCGCGACTGTCTGATATATACCGCCTGACCGAGGGAAAGATTCCGCTGATTGGCGTTGGCGGCATTGCCAGTGGCCGGGATGCCTACCGGAAAATAAGGGCAGGCGCATCTCTGGTTCAACTCTATAGCGCTATGGTGTTTCAGGGGCCGGGGCTTGTGCGAAAAATTAAACTGGAATTGACCGAGGCTCTTAAAAAAGATGGCTTTACATCCCTTAAAGATGCTGTTGGCGTTGATCATAAATAAATATATATTAAGATATAAAGAGGACTAAAATGACCGTAACCATTTATCATAATCCAAAATGCAGTAAATCGCGGAAAACGCTGGCATTGTTGCAGGAAAAGGGTATTACGCCAACGGTTGTTGACTATTTAAAAGACGCGCCTACGGCGGAAGTTTTATCAGATATATTGGACATGCTGGGCAGAGAACCACGGCAGTTGATGCGCCGCGCTGAGCCGGAATATGCCGAAAATAATCTGGGTGATGAAAATTTAAGCCGAGGGCAATTAATACAGGCTATGGTTACTTTTCCCCGTCTGATCGAACGCCCCATCGTCGTTTGCGGCGGTAATGCGGCCATTGGCCGGCCTCCAGAAGATGTTTTAAAGATATTGTAAAGCTTGAATTTTTTTAAATTGGGATAAAATATGAAAAAAACCGGCGCTTGGTTATTCAGGAATGCTTTGGAAGCCTTGGGGGTACGTCACACTTTTGGTATTCCCGGGGTTCACACCACGGAAATATATGATGAATTAAACCTGTCAAATCAGATCCGGCCCATGCTTGTCACTCATGAGGGCGGGGCATCATTCATGGCAGATGCGGTTAGCCGGACTTCTGACCAGATCGGCGTTTTGGTGGTGGTGCCTGCGGCGGGCTTGACCCATGCCATGAGCGGTATTGGCGAGGCCTTTCTTGACGGCATTCCCATGCTTGTGGTGTCGGGCGGCGTGCGCACAGATACGAGCCATAAATATCAATTGCATGATATGGATATGCAGGCACTAATGGCGCCGTTGACCAAAAAAACCTTTAAAATTGAAAGTCATGAACAGGTCATGCCGACAATATTCGAGGCCTATGAATGTGCCATGTCCGGCGAACCGGGGCCGGTATATGTGGAAATTCCCGTCAATATCCAATTCACAAAAGGCACCGTCTCGGAAATTTCGCAGCCAAAGCCTCTGCAACGATGCAAAAATCCTTTGCCAGTGGATGACATCAAAGCCGCTGCGCAATTACTGTTAAAGGCCAGGCAGCCGGGAATTTTTCTGGGCTGGGGGGCCATGAAGGGCCGCACAAGTTCTATGGAAATAGCAACCCTGCTTAATGCGCCGGTCGCAACCAGCCTTCAGGGGCTGGCCGCCTTTCCCCATGATCACCCTATGCATACCGGGATGGGCTACGGCATCGCCGCCGTGCCCGCCGCCGCAGAAGCCTTTAAGAATTGTGATGTCATCCTTGCGGTGGGCGTAAAATTTGGCGAGATTGCCACCGGCAGCTATTCTCTGCCAATTGGGCAGAAAATCATCCATATTGATATAAATCCTGAAGTGCTGGGGGCAAATTACGCCGCAGAAWTCTGTATCGAAGCGGATGCAACGGCGGCCCTGGCAGCGTTGGCCGATGAGCTGTCACATTCAGAGGGCCGGGCGGATACAAATAATATTGCGGATTTGATTGCACAAAAGAAAACGGAATATAAGGCCGAATGGCGGGATCATGATTCTGGTGACAAAGTGAATCCCGGTGTCTTTTTCTCACATCTGGATAAGGCCCTGAATGAGGACGCCATTGTCTTGACAGATGATGGCAACCATACATTTCTTGCCGCAGAATTAATGCCCATACGGGCGAAGCGTTATTTCATATCGCCGACGGACTTTAATTGTATGGGCTATTGCGTGCCGGCGGCCATTGCGGCCAAGTTAGAGAACCGCGACAAGCAAGTGGTTGGCATTGTCGGCGACGGGGCGTTTTTAATGACCGCCATGGAAATATTGACCGCCGCCTCTGACGGTTTGGGGATGGTTTATTTTGTCTTTGCCGACGGTGAATTAAGCCAGATTGCGCAGGCACAGCAGATACCCTACAGCCGCAAGACCTGCACTATCCTGCCGGCATTAAAATATGCGCCTTTCGCAGAGTCCGTCGGGGCGGCTTACGTAAAAATGTCAGATGATCGTGATGTGGAACAGCAGATGGTCCGCGCCCTTGATTTGGCGGAAAAGGGGCAGCCTGTTATTGTCGAGGTTAACATTGATTACAGCAAGAAAACCCGCTTTACCACAGGGGCGTTGAAAGCCAATCTGGACAGGTTTGATTTTGTCACCAAAATGCGTTTCATTGGCCGGGCGCTTATTCGTARAGTTACAGGGTAATATAATTCGGGGTAATATAATTCAGGGCAATATTAACCTGAACCCATCAGGCAATATTTTATTTCCATATATTCGTCGATGCCGCAGCTCGCGCCTTCGCGGCCAATGCCTGATTGTTTGATGCCGCCAAAAGGGGCGACTTCTGTGGATAAAATACCTTCATTTATGCCCACCATGCCATATTCCAGCGCCTCTGCCACCCGCCAGACGCGTCCTAAATCACGGGAATAGAAATAGGCGGCAAGGCCGTAAGGCGTGTCATTTGCCGCAGCGATGACCTCATCTTCATTCTTAAAACGAATGATTGGGGCTATGGGGCCGAATATCTCCATATTTGCGGCGGGCATATCCATGGTTACATTGGTCAGTATGGTCGGCGCGTAAAAATTATCCCCCGCCGGATGCCGCTTGCCGCCAAGGTGCAAATCGGCACCAGCGGCTATGGTGTCAGAGACAATTTTTGCGACCTTTTGCACGGCAGCTTCATTAATTAAAGGCCCAATCTGGGTTGCGGCCTCATTGCCGGGGCCGATTTTCAAGGCGGTGACTTTTGCCGTAAAAAGCCTGACGAATTCATCATAGATGCCGTCCTGAATAAAGAAGCGATTGGTGCAAACACAGGTTTGACCCGCATTGCGGAATTTAGAGGCCATGGCCCCGTCAACCGCCGCCTCAATATCCGCATCGTCAAAGACAATGAAGGGCGCGTTGCCGCCAAGCTCCATAGATGTTTTCTTAACGGTAGTGGCCGCCTGCTGCAACAGTATTTTGCCAACGGCGGTTGATCCGGTGAAGGAGACCTTGCGAATGATCGGATGGGTGGTGAGGATTTTACCAATTTTGACCGGATCCGTGGTTGTCACGACAGTCAAAATATGCTCAGGCACACCGGCCTTTTTTGCCAGAACCGCCAGAGCCAATGCGGATAAGGGCGTTGCCTCCGCAGGTTTAACGATGGCGGCGCAGCCTGCGGCAAGGGCCGGCGCGATTTTGCGGGTGATCATGGCTATGGGGAAGTTCCACGGGGTGATTGCCGAAATTACGCCGATGGGCTGTTTCAGGGTAAGGATGTGTTTACCGGCGGCATGGGCCGGGATRACATCGCCGTAAGTACGTTTGCCTTCTTCGGCGAACCACTCGACAAAACCCGCGCCATAAGCGACCTCGCCGCGAGATTCAGCGATTGGTTTGCCGCATTCCATTGTGGCTATCCGGGCCAATTCTTCCTGATGATCCATGATCAAATGAAACCAGCGCTGCAATATTCCGGCGCGGTCTTTTGCGGTTTTCCCTGACCATGACTTAAAGGCTTCGGCGGCGGCGACAATGGCTCTATCGACCTCATCCTCCTGCCAGTCCTTGACGGCGGTTATATGCTGTCCATTGGCCGGATTGTTAACCGATAATCCATTTTTCATACCAATATAATCGGCAATGAGGTCAAGCATGTCAGACATCAAGAATATTATCCTTTGGGCGGCTTATTCAGCCGATTGGTTAATTTTAGCATGGTTTCCAATGTGATGGAATCCAAGGTGGCCAGAGCAATGTCGTCTATTTCACCAAGGACAACCGCAAGGGATGTGCCGAATTCGGTTTTGTCACCCGGTTCGAATCCACCGACATCATGGAGGGTGATCGGCTCAAAAATTTCGACAACATCCTTTAATGTGGTTCGGCGGGCATTGCCGCAGAAACGATAGCCGCCGCCTGCGCCGCGCACAGCTTCGACCAGTCTGGCGCGGCCCAGATCCCGCAAAACTTTGGCCAGATGATTGAGTGATACGTCAAATTTTGCCGCAATATCCGCTGCGGACAGCTGCTCATCTGGCCGCGAGGCCAGTTCCAATACCGAATAAAGCGCAAGGCGGCTTGATCTTTGCAATTTCATGACAGGTCTCCCGCATTATCCATGTCGGACAAGCTTAATTGCAGGGGGATTGTGCTGGCCGCCATCATGCCCTGGCTGCGAAAGAAAGCCATAACGGTGATGTTATCACGGTCGATCATGGTGTGAACCTTGTCAACGCCGGCCTGACGAAAGCACTGACAGATGGTGTTGAACATCACGGTTGCCACACCGGCTAGGCGCGTGCCGGGGTCGACAGTAAGGGAAAAAACCCAGCCGCCGGGCTGCGAGCCAAACTCCCACGCGCGGATTTCCCCGATAATGAAGCCGACGATTTGGCTGTCTTTTTCAGCCACCAGAAAATATCGCCCGTCCTGCAAACTGCCAAACCGGCGAAAAGATTCCTGCCAGTAATCCGGCTTGTTGATGCCGCTACTGCTCTCATCAAGCTCTATAATTCGGGCAAGGTCATCGGCCACGGCATTGCGAATGGTTAGGCCGGTTTCCTCATGAAAAATATCAATTTTTGTCATTTAATCTTGGTCTTCCCTGATTTTTTTGAAACAACAATGTTTTTTTTGAAACAATAATGTTTTTTTAAATTATTATTTTTTATTTACGCATTACAATACCAATTTACTATGTTACCTTCAAGCTATTGTTAAGGGGAAGATTAATGAGGCGGAATTAACACTGGTGGAGAAACCCGGGAAAGAGCAAACGACCATGCCGGACTGGCTTTGCGGCGTACTGCCAGAGCAAATAATTGCTCTTGATGTGCGCCCGATCCTGGCGGCGGACATTGATCCATTGGCAGAGATTCTCTCCCAGGTTAAGAAAATGTCGCCCGAAGCCATATTATCTGTTGAGGCCCCGTTCGACCCCGTGCCGCTGCGCCGGTTGCTGGCCGGTAAGGGGTATGATAATTATGCGCTACAACGATCAGATCAGCATTGGCAAATTTATTTCAAAATACATGATGTGCAGAAAATGCCGGATTTTCCCGATTTGCCAGATTTTCCCCTGTTGTGGCGGGACGGCATTCTGGAAATGGATCTGCGCAAATTAACGCCGCCTGATCCCATGATTGCCGTGYTTAAAATGATTGAGGGAACTGCGGGTTGCAGGGAAATGGGGGAGGCTTTTACCGTATGGTTAAACCGTGACCCCGTCTATCTTTACCCTGAGCTTGCGGGCTGTCAGTGGCATGCGGAAATAATCCGCAAGGATGGGGACGGACTATTGGTTAAAATAGTGAAAGATGAGCCAATATAATGAGTGCAAATTTTCTATCAGGTGCGGCTGGCCGCCTTTTGCCGCCTTCGATCCCTTTTCGGTTTTTTACGGTTGCTGTGATCTTCTATGCGCTGTTCTGGGCGGCTTTATTTGTCAGCGCGCAGGATGTGACGAGCTATATGATCGGCGGCGGGCCTATTCTAAGCGTAATTCATATGGCAACATTAGGGGTGCTTTCCATGACCGTCATCGGCGCGTCATTACAGCTTCTTTCTGTGGCAACGCGCAAGGCCTTCAAGGGATTTTGGCTATGCCGCCTCGTATCATGGTTTTATATTCCGGGCATTTTCCTGCTTATCTGCGCCATGTATACAAGCTGGCATTTGGGCATGTTAATGGGGGCTGGCTTGACGGGGGTCGGTCTTTTGATATTTTGCGGGTTGATTATCCATAATATATGGGGGGTCACGGATATGACGGCCATCATGGCCCATTGCTGGGCAGCCATGCTGTGTCTTGTGGGGTTGCTGGCTCTTGGTATTCTCCTGATTGTTAATGGCGCGCATGGCTTTATGGCGGATCATTTTGCCTTGGCGGTGAGTCATTTTATTTTGGCKRKCYTWRRYKYYRKKAKWSWRMWYGCMMYKRSKWKTKCWYRYSTWSTTATCCCCATGTTCGCCTTGTCACCGGCCCCGCCGGAAGGGCTTGGGCGATGGTCTGTTGGCGGCAATATAACGGGATTGATCGGGGTTTTAATCGGCGTAAATATATATCTTGATTGGCTTGTCATGGTCGGGATTGCCTTTATATTTTTTGGCTCGGGCCTTTATGTTTTTGCCATGGCCCGGGTTTATAAGGCCCGAATGCGAAAACGCCTTGGCCTGCCTTTTATCCTGATACGCATTTCCTGGGTTATGTTGCTGGCCTCGGTCATTTGGGGCGGCGTTGGCGCGGCGGGATATTGGCCTGAAACCGGCCATATATTATTTGCGGCCGGGGCGATCGTTGGCTGGTTACTGACCTTTCTGGTGGGGGTTTTGCAGCGTATAATTCCCTTTTTGGCCAGCATGCATAGTTCCGGAAATGGCGGCGTGCCCATGCTGACGKCTGCCATGGCGGATGAACGTCTGTTGACGGTTAATGTCATTGGCCATTTGGGCGGTCTTTTTGCTGTGATGCTTGGGGTAATGCTTGATTGGGATATGGTGATCAGGGCAGGGGCGGTCATGGGCTTTGCCGGGGCTATGGGATTGCTGATATATCTGTTGTATATTATCCGTCATCTGGCGTCCTTTCGGGGTGAATAAGCTTAAGGCCCCTATATAAAATATAGATAGAATATAGATATTTCGATTGATTTAATATTTAATAGGTATTACAGTACGTAAATACCATATTAAAAAGGCAAGCCTTATGTTTTCATTTGATCGACAGATTACCCGAACTCTTCACGAAGAACATCTTGTCACAATCAGCATACTTGAACGGTTGGAGGGGGTGTTCCAGAAACATGGGCCAAAGAAAACCCCGGCAAGCGATAATGCGGAAATTACCGAATTACTGGGTGATATTATAAACCTTGTGGCATGTGATGTGACAAACCACTTTAGCTTTGAGGAAGAAAAGCTCTTTCCGTTGCTTGGGGCCATGGGGGATAGCCCGATCAGTTCTATCCTGATAGGTGAGCACAGGGTGATATTGCCGTTGGGAWATCTGCTGTCCGAACTGGCAAAAATGGCCCGCTCGGAGGGGTTCAACGATGCTTCATGGGGGCAATTCCGCAAGGGAGGTACCGAATTGATTGAACGGATGATTTCCCACATTCAAAAAGAAGAGATGGCCCTGTTGCCCATGCTGGAGGATATTCTGGAAGAAGATACCGATGCCCAATTAATGATGACATATTCCGAGATGCGCTGAGGAGGAAGAATGACCAATGTAACTGAGAATATAAGAATGCTGACCGCTGAAGATTTGGCGCAGGTGATTGAAATTGATGAAAAAAATACGGGCCGATCCCGAAAGGATTTTTTTGAAAAGCGCGTCAAGGCGGCGCTGAAATATCCAAAGGATTTTATTTATATTGCCCATGAGAATGAAGTGGGCCTTATGGGTTATCYTCTTGCGCGTCTGCAAACGGGTGAATTTGGCGATAGTGATACGGTTGCTGTATTGGATGACATCGGGGTCAGGCAGGATGCCCAGAGAAATAGTGTTGGTCATCAATTGATGGATGAATTGACCAGAATAATCCGTGAAAAGAATATACATGAAATTCGCAGTCAGGCGGATTGGCCAGACAGGCCTGTGTTAAATTTTTTCGGGGCCTCTGGCTTTGATCTTGCGCCCCGGGTTATTTATCGGCGTGACGTGAATTATTTAGACCGCAAAATAGCCGAAGAAGATGAAAATCAGGAGATGGATTTCAGTGATCCATCAGGTGATGCCAGCGCGGCCTTATCTCGGGATAAAATTCCCTGCCGCAGCCTGACGCAAGAAGATCTGGCGGCAATCATTAAAATAGACCGTAAAATCATGGGGTTTGACCGGACGCCATATTACGAACGTAAGATGGAAGAAATATTGACCGAATCCGGTATTCGCGTGTCGCTAGTCGCGGAATGTGATGATCATGTGGTGGGCTTTATCATGGTGCGGGTGGATTTCGGTGAATTTGGCCGGGCCGAGCCATCTGCGATTATTGATAGCTTAGGAGTGGATCCGGCGTATGCTCATAATAATGTGGGCAGTGCCTTGATGTCACAGCTTATGGCTAATCTGGCTGTTCTTAGAACGGACGAGGTTCGAACAGAGGTTGGCGTGACGCAACTGGCTTTGACGGGTTTCTTGCAGAGCAACGGCTTTGAGCCTGCCCAAAGCCTGTCACTCCGTAAAAAAATAYCTTAAAGCTGTTTGCATGGCCTAAAGCCGTCTGAATAGATAGGGTTCCATAAAGCGTCCGGCCCATATTCCTCTTTTCTGAATTTTGGCTTGTGCTTGTTGATCCGCATAATCATAGGAAAAATACAGATAGGCTATGGCATTTCCGCTTAGAACCATTTCGGCATTTATATCGATATTTCCGGCGATAGAACATTTGCCGACCTTGCGGCCATAGGCATCTGTATCCATGATTTCACAGGTTACGGTTTGACCATTGATAAGCCGTTTCAAGAAAATTGTCGAGRCACGCCCGCAGGGGTATTCTTTGTCATTYTTCCARCAATTCTGGCGCGTYTCRGGGGCRTCAATRCCATGAAGSCGAATRGATRTYCCRTCTATTTTAAGGGYATCACCATCAAGGACAATGGCCTTGCCTATGATATTCTGGCTGCTGCTCCCAACATTGGAAGCTGCGGGTTGCTTTACCTTTGTGGCGGGGCTGAATTGGGGGAATAAAACCAGAGACAGGCCGGCGGCAATAGACACGATAATCGTGATTGCGCCGTCCTTCATCCATCTTTTATTCTTACGAGATTTGAGAATATTTTTCATTCATATGATCATTTGATTAATCGTTAGATTTGATCATACCTTGAATATATTCGATAAATCCATCTTTTTGAGCAGCGGTAGCAACGCCGCCAACAGGTTGGTAGCCTTTTTGAATATGATTATTCACTTTTTCCTGAAGGCGGGTGATTTCAAAATCTTCCAGAATTATATAATCCAATGAACATACTCCTATAGTTTATACAGCTATATTAGTATTCACTTAAATTCTTTACAAATTGTAACGATTTAAGAAAATACTATTTAGTTCAGGGATTAATTCATTAATTTAAGGCATCATATTTTGCCTGAAGCTCGTCCGCGCTTTCCTTAAAATCCGGGTTGGGGATGATACATTCTTCCGGGCAAACAAGAACGCACTGTGGCTCGTCATCTGCCCCAACACATTCTGTGCATTTGAAGGGATCAATTTTATACATTGGATCACCTTCTGTAATAGCTTCGTTGGGGCATACGGGTTCGCAGGCATCACAAGCGGTGCAAGCTTCCACGATCATTAAGGCCATGATATTTTCCTTTCGCTTTTAATGTACGGGCTAATCAAGAGGCTTTAGCCATATTCTCAAGTTCCGCCAATTTCTCATGTCTGAATGCGCCCCATATGGCGGCACCAATAGCGCCGGCATAAATGGAATCTTCGTGGGATACCACGGGCATATCCATCTTGTTTCTTGCCATGGCTTCATTAAGGGCCAGGACCAATCCACTATCGAGGGCAAGGCCGCCGGTACACATGACAACGCCTTCGGTVACTTTCAATGATTTTAATAGCTTAATCAAACGCCCTGCCATGGAAATATGAATGCCTTTCAGRATATTKKCCGCAGAAATRCTGCGKGASACCATATTGATMACATCGGTTTCRGCCAGMACGGCGCARATRCCGGATACCACYTCSGGRTYRTCSGCTTNTTTGSYTAANTTCGCCRATTTCATCCTGRCCAATGCCAAGRTATCTTGCRATATTYTCMAGRAAYTGACCGGAGCCRGAYGCGCATTGRCTGGTCATTTTATATTTCAGAACYTTSCCYTTKTCATTCATGCTGATGGCCTTGCCATTCARKGCSCCGATRTCCATSARKGAACGGGCATCCGGATTAAGATAAAGTGCCCCTCGGGCATGGGTGGTCATGGAATAAAAATGACCGGTTGAATAGGGGATGCTTTCCGCATCTCCGGTTGTCGCGATATAGTCTATATCATCGCGGGTATAGCCATTTTTCTCTAAAAGATAATCAAAGGCATTTTCCGCGAGGGTAAAAGGCTGCCGATTTCTGATCCGGTCTGTTTGCCGGTCAATCCAGGTGGTCTTATCACCGTTGATTTCAAACAGGGCCGTTTTAACCGCGCCTGTACCTACATCAATGCCTACTGTTAATGCCATTTTAAGCCTCCATTACGGCGCGGCGGGCGAATTCAGCCCCCCCGAGCGCACCGGTGTAAATTGATTCGGGGTCAATATTGATGGTTACGTCGCCATAGTTTTCCTTGACCAGTTCCCTCAAGGCTTTAACGGCGGCTTCGTTTTTGGCCA
>NVVM01000092.1 GCA_002402225.1 Alphaproteobacteria bacterium | reverse complement strand
TTTGTCGAGGCACTTGCCGCGCAGAATGAGGCTAATCATATGCTCGGTTTCACGCGGAAAATAAAAGATCATTTTGATGAGGCGGGCCGGGAGAAAATTCTGGCGCTTTTATGGGAAGTGGTTTTTGTGGATGGGGTAGAAGATCCCTATGAAAGCAATTTGATGCGGCGGGTGGCCGGACTGCTCTATATCTCCGATAAAAGAAGCGGTCAAATTCGTAAAAAGATTCAAAATAAAATTTAATCACTATTCGCATCCATTAAGACCAAATCAGCCGCAAATTAATAGCTGAAAGGTTTTTTTTGGTTGTATCCTGTTTCACAGATGCTATATGCATAAACAGGGTCATCATATGACCACTAGACAGGATTAAAGAATAAGGAGAACTCTATGACATATTTGGTCACTGAGGCATGTATCAAATGTAAATATACAGATTGTGTGGAAGTCTGTCCGGTTGATTGTTTTTACGAAGGTGAAAACATGCTTGTGATTAACCCGGATGAATGCATTGATTGCGGTGTTTGTGAGCCAGAATGTCCTGCGGAGGCGATCTTGCCTGATACGGAAGATGGTCTGGAGAAATGGTTCGAGATCAACGAGAAATATGCGGCTGTCTGGCCAAATATTACAGAAAAAATTGACCCGCTTCCGGGCGCTGATGAAGCGCAAAGTGAAGAGGGAAAGCTTGCCGCATTAAGCGAAAAGCCAGGGGCGGGAACCTAGAATATTATCAGGCCCATCTGATCGGGTTGACTTTATTTCATAGTAAGGTAATGCGTTAAGCCGGGCCCATAAAACTGTTATCTATCCAGTATGATATATACGGCTTAAGCCTTGTTGCTTGAGGGGGGAGATTTTTGTGGGTATTCTTTGTTTAAAAAATATGTTATAATGTCACTAATATTGATATTTGTGCGTGTGTTTTTAAGACATTGTTTCAAATAACAAATCCAGATAGGGGGCGTTTTTGTATCAGTTCCGAAAGGAGTTGGTATGTGGTTTTTGTGCGTGTTTTATGCCCTTTAAGGATTTGTTAACCATGTTTTTTTGGCATCTTTTTGTTATCGGGGSTTAAATTTTTAAATGATACATCGTTCGGCGGAATAATGGTTGAGAATTTTCGCAAAGATTAAATTTTTGTGAACAGTATGGAGTTATAATTTTAATATGGTTAAAGAAAAAAAATTGGCGTTTTCTGTTGATGAGCATATCGTCTATCCCAAGCATGGTGTTGGCGTTATCACTGAAATCGGGGAGCAGGAAATTTCAGGTATGAAGCTGGATCTTTATGTGRTKCGYTTYGARAGTGARAAAATGACCCTYMGKGTSCCYAYAAAYAAGGCSGAACCKTCMGGTATGMGMKGKYTGTCSAGCCCKRYYRTYATGGAYAAGGCCTATMMYACMYTKAARGGCCGKGCCCGKGTYAARCGSACSATGTGGAGCCGCCGCGCSCAGGARTATGAGGCWAARATMAAYTCAGGWAATCTGGTTCATYTGGCMGAAGTSGTYCGSGAYCTKCATCGGGGCGGGGATCAAACCGAACAATCCTATAGCGAGCGTCAAATTTATGAATCGGCCATTAGCCGTTTGGCCCGTGAAGTCGCGGCGGTCGAAGAAATTGCCGAAAAGGATGCCATGATAAAACTGGCGGAGGTTCTGACAGCGGCGTAATGCATCGCCAAACTTTTTAAGGAATGAAATGGGCCTGAATATTGTACGGGCCCATTTTTTATTCTCTTCGCTGAAGGTATTTTTCCGGTTCATGTCATTGAATTTTTCTGTTATGAATACGGGGCGGGGATTAAATCTTGCAGGAGATTCATTCCCAACTTCATGACGCAAGGTTAAAACAGGAGCCCCGCGACTTAGCGACCAAGCGGGAGCGCAGCCATTAGCGGCGCTTGAGCGTAATCCAAAAAACGGAAGGCGCATAACGCCGACCTAGCGACCAAGGGGGAGCGCAGCCATTAGCGGCGCTTGAGCGTAATCCAAAAACAGGAGCCTCGCGACTTAACGACCAAGCGGGAGTGCAGCCATTAGCGGCGCTTGAGCGTAATTAAGAAAACCAGAAGGAGTGCCGCTCTGACGGCGCCCCGATGGAATTCAATATTTAAATAATGCAACAGGTGATTTGATTATCGATGGAGATGACTGACCGTTCAAATACGGATTTGGCAAATACGGATTTGACAAATATGGATCTGGAAAAATTTGGCTGCCTTGAACAGGCGCGGCGTATTTGGGCTGTGGGCGCGATCCACGGCGAAATCGGCGCTCTGAAAGCCTTGCATCATAAACTCATTTCCCGATTTCAGGCGGGTGATAGACTGGTATATTTGGGTAATTATTTTGGCAATCGTAATACGGCCATAGAAACCCTGAATGAGATATTGTTAGCGCGCCGAAAATTAATGTCGGCTCATGAACCCTCAAAACCTAATTCATTTGTGTATTTGCGCGGCGCACGGGAAGAAATGCTTACCAAACTGCTGCAATTGCAATTTGCCCCAAATCCAGCAGAAGTCATGGATTGGCTTCTCGGTCATCATCTGGGCTCTGTGATAGAATGTTATGGTACGCCGGCGCATGTGGCGCGGGCCATAGCCACAGAGGGCACTGTGGCTATTTCCAAATGGACCAGCAGTATGCGCCGCACCATAAAAGATTATCCGGGGCATTATGAGCTGTTGAACTCTCTGCGCCGCGCGGCATTCACCCGCGAAGGCAAGATATTATTTGTTCATGCTTCTGTCGATATCACGCGGSCATTGAATATGCAAAAGGATAATYTTTGGTGGGATAACGGGCGTTTTGACGACATCACTGCGCCTTACAATGGTTTTTCGCGCATTATTCGGGGTTATGATCATGCCAATGGGGGGCTGCGTTTAAATAAACCCCATACGGCGACCCTGGACGGGGGCAGTGGCCGGGGCGGCGGGTTGAACGCGGTTTGTTTTTCACCGGAAGGCGATGTGATAGATCATTTATTTGTTTAACCATAACATACCCAGTTCTGCCAAATTCAAAGATTTGTCCTTTCGTCGCAGTGTATTTTGCGACAAAGGGGCGTTATTTTGAGATCAACCTGCCGCAACCATATCGATTATTAATATTTTTCAGCTATAGTGGTCGTTGGAAGATATCCATATATTAAATTGTGAACTACGGAGCCTGCAGAGCTAAAGATAGACTGCAGGATGAAGGATATATAAGATGAAAAGTGCCAAGTATTTGGTCCTTTCCGTTTCAGTGTTTGCGCTTGCCTCTTGTGCCAGCGTTCCTATTACGGATAAGAATCTTCCAACCCCGGAAATAGCGGCAGAATGGTCGGAAAGCCAGCATGACAATGCGGGTGCCATAGGTCAGTCATCTGATGTACGCAATGGGTGGTTGGACGACCTTAAGATGGATGATCTATCGCGTTTCGTTGAAGAGGTTTTGATTAATAATCCGGATTTCAAGGCGACGGCACACCGGATGGAAGCTTCTGGGTTCGGCGTGAAAATTGCGCGGTCAAGCCTGTTTCCCGCGATAAATGCAAATCTGGCGACAAGGCGTCAGCGCAGCAACAGCCTGCTCGTGAGCAATAACAATGTGTCGCTGGGTTTTGATGCGCGTTGGGAGGCAGATGTATGGGGCAGGCTGTCTGCCAGGACGGCAGGCGCGGATGCGGATTATACGGCTGTCCGCGCGGATTATGCCGGGGCCAGATTGTCTTTGGCCGCCCAGGTATCACAAGCCTGGTTTGATACCATGGAAGCGCAGGCTCAAGTGGATTTGGCGCTTAAAACAGTGGAAAGCTTTGAGCGTGCCGTGCATATTGTCGAAAAACGTTTTAGCCGGGGGTTGAATACGGGGCTTGATTTACGTCTGGTCATCAGTAATTATGAAGCGTCCCGCGCAAGTTTGAGCCGCTGGGAAGATCAATTGGGACAGCAAAAGCGCGGCTTGGAAATTTTGGCGGGGCGTTATCCGTCGGCCAAGATTATATCTGCCGGTATCCTGCCTGATATTAATCATGATGTTCCTGTTGGTCTGCCTGTGAATATATTGGAACGCCGTCCGGATTTACAATCCGCCCGCGCAAAGCTGCTGTCGGCAGGATATAGCCGTCAGGCAGCAGATAAAGATTTGTTGCCAAGTTTCTCTATTACGGCGAGCGGCAGCAACAGCTCTGAAAATTTCAGCGATTTGTTAAGGTTTGACAATGTTTTCTGGAATCTTGTGGGCAATATAACGCAACCTATTTTTCAGGGCGGCAGGCTGCGATATGCGGCTAAATCAGAGGCCGCCTTATTTGAGGCGGAAAAACAGGTTTTTGCCCGAACTTTACTGGCGGCATTTAAAGAAGTGGAAGATGCCCTGTCCAGCGAAAGATCGTTGAAAAAACAAGTCAAGCATACGGCAATTGCCGCTGAAAAYGCGATTGCTGCGGAGAATGTTGCCCTCGATCAATATAGCCGTGGCTTGATAAAAATTTCGGTACTTCTGGAGTCGCAAAGACAAAGTCTGTCCCAGCAGAGCCAGCTTTTGTCCATTAAGAAACAACGTATCAATAATAGAATTGCCTTGCATTTAGCCTTGGGCGGTGACTTTACAATCACAGAAGGCTTTCAGGCCAATATTACAAATGACAATGACCCCAAGGGCGATATCACAGAAGGAAAAAAATTATGAATATTGTGATAGAAAGGCCGAAACATTTAAAGAAAATTCTGACATTTCTCATTCCAGTATTCATTATCATTGGGGCTGCTGGCATCAGCGCCATATTGGTTATGGCCAAGCCGGAGCCGGAGAAAAAGGACGTCGTCGAACTTGCCCGTCATATTCGCGCCGTTGTGGCGCATGAGGGGCCGGTTGCGCTTACGGTGAAAACCCAAGGGACAGTAGAAGCATGGCAGGCGATTGATCTGGTGCCGCAAGTTTCCGGTCAGGTGGTATATGTATCAGAACGGTTTGTCGCGGGCGGGATCTTTAAAAAAGGTGAAGTGATCTTGCGTCTGGATTCCCGCGATTATCAATATGCGGTAACATCCGCGCAGGCGCGGGTGACGGAAAGCCGTCAATTACTGGTTCGGGAACGCGCCGAAGCCGACCTTGCACGAACAGAATGGGCGCAGCTTGGTCATGGCGAAGCCTCTGACCTGACCCTGCGCAAGCCGCAGCTTGCKGAYGCMGAGGCSAARCTKGGKGCSGCARRGGCMRAYYTWMRKGTSGCGMARCTYGCGTTGGAACGCACGGAAATACGCGCCCCTTTTAATGGGTTGCTGTCCTCAAAAAATGTTGACCTTGGCCAATATTTAACCAACGGAACCAATGTGGGTAAATTATATGCAACCGATGTGGTAGAGGTGCGGCTGCCCATGTCAAACAAGGATTTGGCACAATTTGATATTGCTGGCTTGAAAAGGGGAAAAACGCAGCTTGATGTTACTCTGAAAGGCCGCTTTGCGGATCAGGAAAGCCAGTGGAAAGGCAAAATCATTCGCGCCGAAGGGCTGGTGGATACCAGAACCCGTATTATGTATGTGGTGGCCCGGCTTAGCGGCGATGAATTATTGTCTGTGAATGGAAAATATCCGATCACCATTGGCCAATTTGTTGCCGCAGAAGTTGAAGGCCGCCGTTACGACGCCGTTTTTCAACTGCCGCGCGCCGTGTTGCGTCAGGGCAATCAGGTTCTTGTGGTTGATAAAGATAATAAACTGCGTACCCGGATGGTCAAAGTTGTCGAGGCGAACAGAGAATTCGTGGTAATCTCCGAGGGGCTGGAGGATGGTGATATTGTCTGCAAATCCCAGCTTGGTATCAATGTTGACGGCCTTCTGGTTCAATTTGACCTTGGGGAAGGGGATCAGACATGAGCGGTATTATGAAGTGGTTTATCCATAACCCCATAGCGGCAAATCTGATGATGTTTCTTCTTATCATTGGCGGGCTTGTTGGCCTTCAAAAGGTCAGTAAAGAGAGCTTTCCCAGTGTTCGCCCTAATCAGATTGAAGTCTCTGTCGCCTATTTGGGGGCCGGGCCAGAAGAGGTGGAAGAGCGCATTGTCATCCGTATTGAGGAAGCCGTCTATGATCTGGAAGGGGTAAAGCGCGTGCGATCCACGGCCCGGGAAGGCATTGGCTTTGTCACTATCGAAGCGGTGGATGATTATGATATGCAAAGATTGCTCAATGATGTGAAGTCCCGCGTGGATTCCATCAATACGTTTCCCAGACTTTCAGAACGCCCTAATATCAGCCAGCCCGTTTTCAATAATTCCGTCATGCGGATAGCGCTGGCCGCCGACCTGCCCGAAGCCGAGCTAAAAGAAATGGGCCGGCGGGTTCGTAATGAACTGTCTGCGCTGAAAGGGGTGAGCCGGGTTGAGCTTAATGCCATACGGCCCTATGAAATTTCCATTGAAATTGATGAGTTTAATTTACAGAAATATGGCCTGAGTTTTGATGATGTGGCGCAAGCGATTTCTCGCACATCCGTCAATATGCCGGCAGGTAAAGTGGATAATGAAGCCGGAAATATCCAGATCATGACCCGTGGGCAAAGTTACACAGGCGAAGATTTTGAGAATATTGTGGTTCTGCAAGATGCCGGCGGTACGCGGGTTTTGCTCAAAGACGTGGCCAATGTTATCGATGGTTTTTCCGAAGACAGGTTTGAGGCCCATATTAATCGCAAAAACGCGGTTTTGTTAAATGTCAATGTGGGGGAAACCCCCAATGTGATGGAAATTAGTGAGGTCGTGACAGATTATGTGGAAAACACGCTCAGGCCCAGCTTGCCAGACGGTGTGGAGGCGGTCATATGGAATGACCGGTCAACGGGGTTTAAAAGCCGGGCAAATACGTTGATCAGCAATGGAATTGGCGGCCTTATTCTGGTGTTCCTCGGGCTTATGCTGTTCCTGACCCCAAGGCTTGCCGGCTGGGTTGTGGTCGGTATTGCGGTATCGTTTATGGGCGCATTCATGATTCTGCCCCTGACCGGCGAAAGCCTGAATATGATTGGTATGTTTGCCTTCATTCTGGTCCTGGGGATCGTGGTGGATGATGCGATTATCATCGGTGAAAATATTCACAGGGAAAATCAACGTGGTATCAAGGGGACAAAGGCCGCTGTTCTTGGCAGCGCGAAAGTGGCCAAGCCTGTTATTTTCTCGGCCTTGACCACGATGATCTTCTTTGCGCCTATGGCTATGGTGCCGGGGACAACACGTCAATTTACGACGGTCATTGCGGTTGTTGTTATTTTAACACTGATTGTTTCCCTCATTGAATGTTTGTTGATCTTACCGGCTCACTTACGTCACGGCGGCGCCGGCAAGCCGGGGCTGATGGCCAGATTTTTTACCTATATTGGCCTGACAAGGATTGTCAATATACTCAGGGCAAAGGCGGATCGTTTTCTGGAAGTTGCCATATCGAAATATTACARGCCATTCCTGAATAAATGTCTGCGCCGCAAGGCTGTGACGCTAAGTGTTTTCGTTGGGATGTTAAGCATCGTCACAGTTGGCCTTCAGTACGGCGGCCATGTTGGTTTTGCTTTTCAGCCGTCCATTCCGCAGGATTTTATTCGGGCGGAATATACTTTCCCCAGCGGTGTGCCCTATGACACGGTGAAAGAGGCCACGAGAGCCCTTGAGAATTCGGCCTATGAGGTGGTGAAAGATCTGGAAGAGCAATATCCGGATTCCAAAATTTTCAAAGCCACCATGTCTTTTGCCAGTGGTCGGG